>DASWUW010000909.1:0-6481 GCA_036406335.1 Trebonia sp. | reverse complement strand
GTTCAG
The DNA here is from genome assembly GCA_036406335.1 of Trebonia sp. Taxonomy (GTDB): domain Bacteria; phylum Actinomycetota; class Actinomycetes; order Streptosporangiales; family Streptosporangiaceae; genus Trebonia. Next base: position 6,475 of record DASWUW010000909.1, on the reverse strand, counting down.
GTGTTGACACGTCGGGGTGCGGTACGGAGACTGATTTCTAGAACAACATTCTACGAACGAGCACCTCGCGGGAGGCCGCCGTGGCCCTTGACCACAGCCTGGTAGGAGTACCGAGCGAGCCGCAGCTGCGGTCCTGGGACAGTAAGGACGCGCTGCTCTACGCGGTCGGGGTGGGCGCCGGGCTCGGCGACCCGCTGCAGGAGCTGGAGTTCACCACCGAGAACAGCGAGGGCACCGAGCAGCAGGTGCTGCCGACCTTCGGCGTGCTGGTGGCGCAGACCCAGGCCGGCCGGAACCTGGGCGACTTCGACCGGGCCCTGCTGGTCCACGCCGAGCAGTACGTCGAGCTGCACCGCCCGCTGCCGGTGGCCGGCACGGTGCGCACCACCTCGACCGTCACCGGCATCTACGACAAGGGCTCGGGGGCACTGGTGGTCACCGAGAACGTGGCGGTGGACGCCGAAAGCGGGGAACCTCTGGTCACCTCGCGGGGCAGCACGTTCATCCGCGGCGAAGGCGGGTTCGGCGGGCCGCGCGGCACCGACCCGCCCTGGGAACGGCCCGACCGGGCCCCCGATTACCAGGAGGTCCGGGAGACCCGGCCGGAGCAGGCGCTGATCTACCGGCTGTCCGGCGACCGCAACCCGCTGCACGTGGACCCGAAGTTCGCCGCCCGGGGCGGCTTCGGCCGGCCGATCCTGCACGGCCTGTGCACCTACGGGGTCACCGGGCGGGCCCTGCTGCGGGCGGTGTGCGACGGCGACCCGGCCCGGTTCCGCTCGATGGCGGGCCGGTTCAGCCGCCCGGTCCTGCCGGGCGAGCCGCTGACCGTGTCGATCTGGGTGCAAGACAACGAGAGCGCGCTGTTCCAGACGACCAGGACCGACGGAACCGTGGTCATCGACCGGGGCCGGCTGCACTTCAGCCCGGGCCCCGCCTGAATCAAGACCTGAATCAAGAAAGCAGGACCACCCATGATCGACTTCTCCCTGTCCGAAGAAGAGCGGGCCGTCCGCGACACCGTCCGCCAGTTCATCCGGCAGGAGGTCATGCCGCTCGAGGCGCAGGTGCTGCGGAACGAGCGCAGCGGACTGCCGCCGCTGGAGGCCGGGCAGCTGGAGGACCTGCAGGAGAAGGCGAAGCGGGGCGGCTGGTGGGGGATCAACACCCCGGAGGAGTACGGCGGGATCGCTCTCGGGCCGGTGATGTCGGCGATCGTCGCCATGGAGACCGGCCGCACCTTCGTCCCCTTCCGCTTCGGCGGTACCGCGGACAACATCCTCTACGCAGGCACCGACGAGCAGAAGCAGCAGTACCTCATCCCCACCATCAACGGCGAGCGCCGCAGCTGCTTCGCGATCACCGAGCCGGGGGCGGGCTCCGATGCCCGCAGCATCCGGACCCGGGCGGTCCAGGACGGCGGCGCGTGGGTGATCAACGGCGAGAAGACGTTTATCACCGGCGGCAACGAGGCCGACTTCGTCATGGTCTTCGCCGTCACCGACCCGGACCAGGGCGCCGACGGCGGGGTGACCTGTTTCCTGGTCGACCGGGATATGGGCTGGAAGTCCGAGCCGATCCCGACGATGGGCGAGTGGGGGCCGGCCGCGCTGGTCTTCGAAGACGTCCGGGTCCCGGAGCGGAACGTGCTGGGCGAACTCGGAAAGGGCTTCACGCTCGCTATGGAGTGGATCGGCAACGGGCGCTACATGATCCCGGCCCGGGCTGTCGGCTCCGCCGAGCGGCTGCTGGGCATGGCGATCGAGCACGCCAAGAACCGGGTCTCGATGGGGCACCCGATCGCGGAGTACCAGGCGATCCAGTGGCAGATCGCCGACTCGCACGTCGAGATCGAGTCGGTCAAGTGGCTGACCCTGCACGCCGCCTGGCAGCGGCAGAACGGCATCGACAACCGGCACGCCGCGTCGGTCGCCAAGCTCTCCGGGGCGGTGATGGCCAACCAGGTCGTGGACCGGGTGCTGCAGATCCACGGCGGGATGGGCTACACCAAGGAACTGCCGATCGAGCGCTGGTACCGCGAGCTGCGGCTGCTGCGCATCTTCGAGGGCACCGACGAAATCCAGCGCCGAACGATCGCGCGGAATCTCATCAAGGGTTACGCCCAGCTCGGCCAGCTGGGCGACTGACCCCCGGCCACCCCGCCCGCTCCCCAGGAAGGTCGACGATGACCAGCCGGTTCGCCGTCAGCACCAGTCCCGAGCAGGTCCGCCAGCTGTTCAACCCGCGGTCGGTCGCGCTGATCGGGGCGACGGACAAGTCCCGGTGGTCCTGGAGCATCTTCGGCAACCTGCAGCTGCACGGCTTCGCCGGACCGGTCTACCTGGTCAACCCGCGGGGCATCCCGGTGCACGGGCAGCCCAGCTACACCAGCGTGGCCGGGCTGCCCGGGCCGGTGGACCTGGCCTTCGTCATGGTGCCGACCTCGGCCGTGCTCGGCGTGCTGGCCGAGGTAGCGGAGGCCGGCATCCCGTCGGTGGTCCTGCTGACCTCGGGGTTCGCCGAGGTGGGGGAGGAGGGGGCGGAGCTCGAGCGCCAGGTGACGGAGCTGGCCCGGCGCCGGGGCCTGACCGTACTCGGCCCCAACGGGAACGGCTTCGTCAACGCCGCGGCCGGCATCACCCCCTACGGGCTGGCCATCGACCTCCCGCTGCTTCGCGGCCCGGTCGGCGTGGTGCTGCAGAGCGGGGCGCTGGCCAGCGCGGTGCTGACCTTCGCCCAGTCACGCAACGTGGGCACCAGCCTGCTGGTCTCCATGGGCAACGAGTCGATGGTGTCGATGACCGACGTCATGCGCTACCTCATCGACGACGAGGCCACCCGGGTCATCGCGCTGTTCGTCGAGTCCGTCCGCCGCCCGGACGAGTTCCTCGCCCTGGCCCGCGAGGCGCTGGCCCAGGGCAAGCCGGTCGTTGCCCTGAAGGTGGGCCGCAGCCAGACCGGGGCCAAGGTCGCCCGGGCGCACACCGGCTCCCTGGTCGGCGATGACGCCGTGGTCGACGCGGTCTTCCGGCAGAACGGCGTCATCCGGGTGGACAGCCTGGAGGACCTCATCATCACCGCCGGGCTGCTGGCCGGGGTGCTGGCTAGCTCGGGCGGCCCGCTGCCGGGCGCCCGCTTCGGGTTCGTGACCGCGTCCGGCGGGGCCAGTGAGATCATCGCCGACCGGGCCGAAGACGAGGGGATCGAGATCCCCGAGTTCGCCCCGGAGACGGTGGAGCGGCTGCGCCAGGTGGTCCCGCCGTTCGGCGCCGTCCAGAACCCGGTGGATGTCACCGGGTACATCCTGGTCAACCGGGACCTGCTGCGCAACGCGCTGGCGGCGGTGCACGACGATCCCCACCTGGACGCGCTCGTGCTGGTCTCCGACCTGCCGCGGACCGCGCCGCCCGACCCCGCCCCGGTCATCGACCTGTACCGGCAGACCAGCGAGCTGCTGCGCGCCGCGACCAAACCGGTCATCGTGATGGGCAGCACGCTGACCGACATCACCGCGTTCGGCCGCGAGGTCGCCCGGCAGACCGGTTATCCCGGGGTGCTCGGCGGCATCCACCACGGGCTGATCGCCCTGGGCCGGGCGGTGCGCTGGTCCGAGGTGTACCGGACGGCCCAGAAGACGGCTTCGCGGAAGACGGCCCGGCCGGAAACGGTGCCCGGCCCGGTTCCCGGGCTGACCGTCCCCCCTGTCCCCGATCGCGATCAACTTGTTCCCGGTCATCTTCCTGACCGCGATCACCTACTTCGTGTTCTACCTGCCCGGCTTCCTCGGCTTCTCGCTCAGCAGCTTCAACGGGCTGCAGGAGATCTACTGGGGCGCCGACATCGTCGGGCTGCTGCTCTTCGGCTACCTGTCGGACAAGCTGATGGTCCGCAAGCCCTTCATGCTGCTCGGCTCGGTGATCGTGATCGTGGCCGTCAGCTTGCTGATGAACGCGCGCCGGGGAGTCAGCTTCGCCGAGATGGCGGTCATCCTGAGCCTGCTGTCGGTCGGGCTGGCCTGCTGCTACGGTCCCTGGCTGGCCAGCTTCACCGAGACGCTGGAGTCCTACAACCCGGCGCTGATCGCCACCGGCAGCTCGCTCCACGGCTTCGCCACCCGGCTGGTCGGCGTGCCCGTCGGCATCATCCTCGCGCACGTCATCGGCAGCCCGCTGGAGACGGCCTCCGGCTGGCACGACTGGTTCTACGTGTGCATCGGCACCGTGGTGGTGTTCATCCCGTTCATCTTCACCATGTACGGCCACTGGAGCCCGCGCCGGGCGCGGGCCGAGTACCGGGCCCACCAGGAACTGGTGGCGGCGGAGATCGCCCGGCTGGAGACGGCCGAGCCGTATAGACTCTTAGAATCTGATTCTGAAACGGGGTACCCGTGGAACCAGCACTACGGCCGCCGCGCGAGAAGACGGCCGGCTCCTGGCAGTGGGCCCGCACCGCGGGGACGCAGCGCGCGCTGCTGGACGCGGCCCGCGCGGTGTTCGTGGAGCAGGGCTTCGCCGACGCGAGCATCGCCGAGGTGGTCAAGCGGGCCGGTTCCAGCGTGGGCAGCCTCTACCACCACTTCGGCGGGAAGAGCGAGCTGTTCCTCGCGCTGTGGCAGGAGCACCAGGCGGCGTACGAGGAAGCGGCGGCCACCGCGGTTTCCAAGGCCAGGCGAGCCGGGGTGACCGACCCCTTCGAGCTGTTCTCGGCCGGCGCCCGGGCCTTCCTCGAGGGCAGCTGGCAGCGCCGGGACCTGGCCATGCTGTTCTTCAACGGCGACAGCCCGCCCGGCTTCGAAGTGATGAAGCGGCACCGCGGCCACGAGTGGATCGTGCAGAACGACACTTTGCTCCGCCTGTCGGAGAACTCCTTCGACCGCCTCTACGCGACGATCCTGACCTCGCTGATCGGCGACGGCGCCCGCGAGGTCGCCGCGGCCGCCAACCGCCGCCAGGCCAGCAAGGTCATCGACGCCGTGCTCGAGTACGTCCGCCGCCTGATGGCCGACGGCCCCTGGAAGCCCCCCGCCGCGGTAGCCGCCGCGCCGCGCCGCCCGGTCCGGGCGGCGCGCCGCTCGTAGCAAGGCGTAATTGTCCTGGCCGCCCAGGACATGGTTGCAGAGGTACGGCATGCTGACTTAGTGACCTCCATTCCTGTATCCGGTACCGCCCGTCCTGCGCGAGCGCAGGACCGCGACGCAATAATCGACGTCGTGCATGCTTCCGGCCTGTTCCCGCCGGACGCACTTTCTGAAGTCGAAGCGACGCTGGACGGGTTCCTGGCTGGCGCGGCGGCGGCCGACCGCTGGATAGTCGCTGACACCGGAACGAGCATCGCGGCAACGGCTTACTACGCTCCCGAGCGTATGACTGACGGCACCTGGAATCTTTACCTGCTTGCCGTCCACCCGGACCACCAGCGGGAAGGTCGCGGAGCCGCGATCGTGCGCCATGTCGAGCAGGATCTGCGGGAGACAGGTGCCAGGGTACTGCTGATCGAGACATCGGGAACGCCTGACTTCGCGGGTCAGCGAGCGTTCTACACCGGACTCGGCTACATCGAAGAGGCCCGCATCCGGGACTTCTACGAACCCGGCGACGACAAAGTCGTCTACTGGAAGAGCCTTTTAGGTGTAGAGCTCCTCGTCTAGCTCGTTAATCTTAATGAGGAGTCCGCCGGGTGCGCTGACCTGCAGCTGACGGCCGAAGCCCTCGTCTGTGACGGGCTGCACCACGGTGACGTCAGCAGCGCGCAGGCGTTGTTCGACGGCGTCGAGGGACTCACTGGTTTCGAAGTTCAGCTCAACCAGTCCCTCGTTCTGCTCCGGGTTCGGCGGGTGCGCCAGCAGGCCGAGTCGAACCGGCCCCACCTGCATCATCACGAAGTCGCCGTCCCTGCTGCCGTGAGCCACCGTGGCTCCGAGCGCCTCGTAAAAGGCGACCGCTGTGGTCATGTGCTCGACGTGCACCATCGGCTGCAGGCTCAACCCTGCACCCGCTGCGGGTGACTGCGGCATCGTCCTGAACTCCTTGTCTAGGTGGCGTTGCAAGATGCGGGCGACGAGGTCCGACAGCGATAGCTGGGCGTCGATGGCGTGATGCTTGACCCGGCGGACCAGATCTTGATCGAGGTTGACGTTGAACTGCTGGCGGGCGGCCACCCGCTCAGTGTAATGCCTAGAGATCTAGATGTCTAGATCCGCAGGCACTGACTAGTCCGAGCGGGCCGTCCGTCGGAGTGCCAAGCCACGGTCTTCTCCGCGAACGGCCGCCCGGCCCGGCTGCTCACCGCGCTGGGATGCTCGGACATCGGGAGTCACGCGGCGGCGGGCGAGCGTGGTCTGCCCCAGGTAAGCTAGGGTTTTGTCAGGCCCTGATAGCTCAGTGGATAGAGCGACCGCCTCCTAAGCGGTAGGTCCCGCGTTCGAATCGCGGTTGGGGCACCAGGTCATTTACCATCCTTGGCGCCCGGGCGGCGG
>DASWUW010000908.1:0-6396 GCA_036406335.1 Trebonia sp. | reverse complement strand
CCGTGCGGCGGGCAAGTCCGGCGCGGGCAGTCCGGCCGCCGCCTCGTGCGACCCCGAAGCCGCCAGCCTCGCCCCGGCGGCCGGCCCGCCCCAGGTGGCCGCGGGCTCGTGGATGGCCACGATCAAGAAACGCGGCTACCTGATCGCCGGGGTTGACCAGAGCACCTACCACTTCGGCTACCTGAACCCGCTGGACGGCCAGATCGAGGGGTTCGACATCGACATGGTCCGGGCCGTGGCCAAGGCGATCTTCGGCGACCCGGGCAAGGTCGAGTTCAAGGCGATCTCGGACGCGCAGCGGATCCCCGACGTGGCCGACGGCACGGTCGACCTTGTCGCGCACACCATGACGATTACCTGCGCCCGGCTGGCCCAGGTCGACTTCTCCAGCGTCTACTTCGAGTCCCACCAGCGGGTGCTTGTCCCCGATAACGCCTCGGCAGCGGACCTGGCCGGCCTGGCCGGCCTGGGCGGGCAGAAGGTGTGCGCCACCCAGGGCAGTGACTCGGTGACCACCATCGCGGACTACCGCACTCACCCGCACGTGGTCCAGGTCCCGTTCTGGACCGACTGCCTGGTCATGCTGCAGCAGGACCAGGTAGCGGCGATTTCGACCGACGACTCCATCCTGGCCGGGCTCGCCGCCCAGGACCCGTTCACCAAGGTCGTCGGCCCCGCGCTGACCAGCGAGCCTTACGGCCTGGCGATCTCCAAGCAGCACCCGGACTTCGTCCGCTTCGTCAATGCCGTGCTAACCCAGGAGCGCTCCGACGGCGCCTGGGCCGCCAGCTACAAGCGCTGGGTCGGTGCCCCGGTGCCAAACCCCCCGGCCGCCCGGTACGCCCCCTAACCCGCCCCGCCCGTCACCCACCCTAGCGATCCACTGTCTTGGGCGGGATGCGGTAACGCTGTCTTGGGCGGGATGCGGTAACGCGTCGCTTCGTCCAGAGTGAACGTCTGGGACGCCCCCCGCCGGACTGGCCGATAATGACGTCATGAGATTGCTGGTGCTCGGCGGGACCCACCACGTCGGGCGTGCGGTCGTGGAGGCCGCACTGGCACGCGGCCACGAGGTAACGACGCTCACCAGGGGCCTCAGCGGGCCGCCGGCCGCCGGGGCTCATGCCCGGCACGCGGACCGGGCCAGCGCGCGTGCGGTCGCCGCCGTCCTCGCCGGCGCGGAATGGGATGCGGTCATCGACACCTGGAGCGGTCCGCCGCGCGCGGTCCAGGACACGGCCGGGATCCTGGCCGGGCGGGCGGGACACTACTGCTACGTGTCGAGCCGGTCGGTCTACCAGTGGCCGGTGCCGCCTTACGCCGACGAGAGCGCGCCGGTCGTCGGCGGTGACCCGGCATCGCAGGACGACGAGGACTACGCGGCCGCCAAGCGCGGCGGCGAGATGGCGGTGACGGCTGCGTTCGGCGACCGGGCGCTGATCGCGAGGGCCGGGCTCATCCTCGGCCCCTATGAGATCACGGGCCGCGTGCCCTGGTGGCAGTGAGCCCAGTCACACCACGATGGCCGGCCTGCTCGAGGCGATGAAGGCGGTCACCGGCTCAGCCGCCCGGCTCGTCTGGGTAGCACCCGAGGTCATCGAGGCCGCCGGCATCGCCCCGTGGACCGAGCTGCCCGTCTGGGTGCCCCCAGACAGCGAGCTGGCCAGCATGCATACCGGTGACGTCACCGCGGCCCGTGCGGCCGGGCTCAGCTGCCGCCCGGTTGAGGAGACCGTGGCCGATACCTGGGCCTGGCTGCGAGCCGAGGGAGACCCGCCCCCGCGGCCGGGCCGCCCCGCCCCCGGCCTAGACCCCGGACGCGAACTGCGGGCCCTGGCGCTGGCGGCTCTCTAACTGGCCCGCCCGTGCGGCCAGCCGCAGACGTGCGGCCAGCCGGCCGTCGCGCGGCGCCGAGCCGTGTCTCGCGGGCAAGTGCCTCGCGGTGAGTGTCTCGCGGGTAATGAGGGGGCGCCCGCGGTTGATGCGGCCCGTTCCGCAGACGGGTGAAGGCGACAAGGAGCAGGTGGATCGTTAGTGAACGTTCTGTGACCCCGATCACCCGCCGCCGCTGATGAGCTAAGGTGGTATAGACCACCGGAAGGGGACTGAAGGATGAGCCGGCGTGCAAAAATTGTCTGCACCCTAGGGCCAGCGACCTCGAGTCAGGAGCAGATCACCGCCCTGATCGAGGCCGGCATGGACGTCGCCAGGCTCAACATGAGCCACGGGCACCAGTCCGACCACCTCGAGACTTACCACCGGCTGCGGGCCGGGGCCGACGCGACCGGCCGGGCGCTGTGCATCCTCGCTGACCTGCAGGGCCCGAAGATCCGCCTCGGGAAGTTCCCCGACGGCCCGGTCCGCCTCGCCGCCGGGGACGAGTTCACCATCACTACCGAGGACATCCCCGGTAATGCCCGCGAGGCCTCCACCAGCTACGAGGGCCTGCCCGACGACGTGCGGACGGGTGACCGGATCCTCATCGACGACGGCAATGTCCAACTGGACGTCACCACCGTCGACGGCCCCCGGGTGCACCTGCGGGTGGTGGTCGGCGGGAAGATCTCCGACCACAAGGGGATCAACCTGCCCGGTGTCAACGTCAGCGCGCCCGCGCTCACCGAGAAGGACGAAGCCGACCTCCGCTGGGCCCTGGCCACCGGGGTGGACATGGTCGCGCTGTCCTTCGTCCGCTCGCCGGACGACGCGCACCTGGCCCGCAAGATCATGACCGACATGGGACGGCCGCACGTCCCGCTGATCGCCAAGATCGAAAAGCCGGAGGCAGTCGAGGTCCTGCCGGACATCGTGGACGCCTTCGACGGGATCATGGTGGCCCGCGGTGACCTCGGTGTCGAACTGCCCCTCGAGCAGGTGCCCACCGTCCAGACCCGCGCGATCAAGCTGGCCCGGGAGCGGGCCCGCCCGGTCATCGTCGCTACCCAGATGCTCGAGTCGATGATCAACTCGCCCCGCCCGACCCGGGCCGAGGTCTCCGACGTGGCCGGCGCGATCGCGGCGGGTGCGGACGCGGTCATGCTTTCGGCCGAGACCAGCGTCGGGGCCTACCCGATCGAGACGGTCGCCACCATGAGCCGGATCGTCGCTGCCGCCGAGGAGTCCTCGCTGGTGTCGGAGCACCACCTGTCGCGGATGCCCACCACCACCGGCGGGGCGATCGCCCGGGCCGCTGCCGAGGTCGGCGCGATCGTCGGGGCCGAGGCCCTGGTCGCGTTTACCATGACTGGCGAGACCGTCCGCCGCCTGGCCCGGTACCGCTCGCCGATCCCGCTGATGGCGTTCACCACCGACCCGGCGATCCGCAGCCAGCTCGCCCTCACCTGGGGCGTCGAGACGTTTATCGTCCCGACCGTGCGGCACACCGACGAGATGGTCCACTCGGTCGACGCGGCCCTGGTCGAGCTCAACCGCTGCGCCATCGGCGACAAGATCGTCATCGTGGCGGGCAGCCCGCCCGGCAGCCCGGGCAAGACCAACGCGCTGCGGGTGCACCGCATCGGTGACGCCATCAACCTGCCCTATCCGTGATCCCGGCCGGAAACCGCCGCTAGCGGACAGGCCCGGGAAGGCAGCCCTGCCTTCCCGGGCCTGTGGCCTGTGGCCTGCCGGCTGGCTGACCGTACGCCTTGAGTACCTTCCGGTGCTTTTGCTGGCCAACCGCGTTGCGGGGTAACCGGGGACGGCCACCTGAAGGGGCCCTGAACTGGTTTGTGACGTTTTCGGCGCGGCGCACCGACCCGGCCCGTCACTGGGGACGGCATGCCCTATGCTTTGCCCATCGGCAGCCTTATGGGTCCATGTATTCGAACTCTGACACGACGAAACCTCCGCCACGGAGAAAGCCGTTCAGAAATGGAAAAAATGGCGCCCTGACCCTGGCGGACATAGGCTAATGTCCTGGCGAGCGGAATGTCGCCAGGCAGACAGGAGCGGGGATTCGGCTATGAGCACGTCGCGGGATGACTCGCCGGGCGCACCAGTGTGCCAGGCGTGTTCGGCTGAGTCCGGTACCCCTGTTTCTGCAGGTGAGGATGGTTACTGCCCCTCGTGCGGCCGCCGGGTGGCGGGCAGCGGGGCGCAGACGACGGCCGAGAGAGATCACGTCGCCTGGGATCTCGGCCAGGTGGCCGGGGTCAGCGACCGGGGACTGCGCCATTCGCGCAACGAGGACGCGATGGATTTCGCCGTCGCCGATACGGACGCGGGACCGGTCGTGGTGGCGATCGTCTCCGACGGCGTGTCTTCCGCACCGCGTCCCGACGAGGCGTCGTGGATGGCCGTCCACAAGGGAATCACGCTGCTGGCGGAGGGGGCCGAGCGCGGCGACGACCCCGTTGAGGTCTCCCGGCTGGCGGTCAAGACCGCCGGGCACGCGCTGATCGGACTGGCCGGCCCCGAGGGCGCACCCGCGGCGACCTACGTCTCCGCCATCGTCACCCGGGACCTGATCACGGTGTGCTGGCTCGGTGACAGCCGCGCCTACTGGCTTCCGGCCAACGCCGCCGCCCCGGCCGGGCCGAACGACACCATTGACATCACCGGCGGGTCCAAGCGTGTCACCCGGGACGATTCCCTGGCCGAGGAGATCGTCGCAGCCGGCCTGGCGACCATGGACGAGGCAATGGCCTCACCCCAGGCCCACGTAATCACCCGCTGGCTGGGCGCCGACCTGCCCGATCCTCAGGCTCACGTCGAGCAGTTCCGGCCCAGCGGGCCCGGCGTGCTGCTGCTCTGCTCGGACGGACTGTGGAACTACCGGCCTGAAGCTGCGGAGCTGGCCGCCATGGCGATGCCCGCCGCCATGACCCGCCCCCTCGACGCGGCCGACGAACTGGTGAAGTTCGCGCTCAACTCGGGCGGCCTGGACAACATCACCGCCGTCCTGGTCCCGTTCCCGCCGCGGCTAGACGCCGCCCCGGAAACGGTGCCCATGCCCACCGCCGGGTAACGTTCGCCCGTCCGGTCCCGCCCGCCCCGCCTAGGTGAATTTCTGCTGAGCCCCGCGCCCGTGCGGGGTCCCGCGGCCGCCTGGTCTGTTTAGAATGCGGACGCCCTAAGGTAGAAGAAATGCCTGTCGTGGTGCGTGCCCGCGGCCCGCGGCCGGACGGCTGGTCGGTGTGCATCGCTGCGGGCAGAAGCACACGGCCGAAAGCAGAGACGAAATGACCCCCGAGGAGGCCGCCGCCGAGCGCGTCGCCGCGGTGCTCGCAGAACGGGACGCCATTCAGGCGAACCTGCTCGAGCTCGACGGCAGCTTCGGCAGGCAGGTCCTGGAGGGCGCTGCCCTGACCGGGCAGACCCGGGAACGCTGGGACAAGGCGTCGGCCGCCCTGGCTTCCCTGTGGGAGACGTTCCTGGCTTACTCGGCGGTAGCCGACCGCATCGCGGCCCTCGGCGACGGTGTCCGCCGTCCCGCGAAGAAAGACCTGCCCGAGCTCAGCGAGCTGCTCGACGGCGGCTGCGTGCAGCTGTCCGGCGCTTCCGTCCCGCTCGCGCGCCGCGACCTGGCCGCGGCCGGACGCCCGCCGGTTACCCTGGCGACCGCCGTCGGCGCTATGCGCCGGGCCTTCGCCGAAGTCACCGAGGTGACCGCCGCCGCCGAGGCCGTCTGGGCTGCCCTGGGGGTCCCGCTTGACGCCGCCGCCGCGGACCTGTCCGTCGCCCGCGGGCTGGTCACGGGGCTCGGCCCGGACATCGAGGCCGAGTTCCGCGACACCGAGTCCGCCCTGGAGGCACTGCGCGCCGCCGTCACCGCGGACCCGCTGGCCCGGTGGCGCGGCGGGCAGACCGACACCTCGGACGCCGTCCGGGTGCGCGAGCGGGTCGCGGAGCTCACCCCGCGAATCGCCGAGCTGGACCGGCTCCGCCGTCAGGCCGGGCAGCGGATCGACGGGCTCGCCGTCGCCGTGGCCGGCGCCCGCGCGGACCGCCGCGACGCCGTGACCGCCTGGCAGGAGGCCGCGGCCCGGGTCAGCGAGCTGCCGCCGCTCCCGGCCGACCTGGCCGAGCCGCCGCTGGCCAGCCTGACCGCGCTCGCGTCGGCGGGCCAGTGGAGCCGGCTAGCGGCCGAGCTCGACCGCTGCGAGGCGGAACTGGCGCGCTCCCGCGCCGCCAGCGCGGCCGCCCGCGAATCCGCCGCGGCCGCGCTCAGCACCCGGAACGAGCTGCGCGGGCTGCTGCGCGCCTACAAGGCTAAGGCCGCCCGCCTCGGCGGGGCGGAGGACACGGACCTGACCGCACGCTACGACGAGGCGCGGGACCTGCTCTGGACCGCGCCCTGCGACCTGGCTGCGGCCAATGCCGCCGTGGCGGCCTACCAGCGCGCCATCCTGGCGACGGAAGGACGGCGATGACCGCTGCGGCATGCACCCAGCC
>DASWUW010000907.1:0-1649 GCA_036406335.1 Trebonia sp. | reverse complement strand
CTGCAGGCGGACGCCGTGCGGCCCGTCGGTGACGGTGACGGCGGGCAGGCCGGCCGACTCGACCGGGGTGGTGTGCCACGCGTCGCGGCCGCTGGTGAGGGCCGCCTGCTCGGCGACGGTCAGCTCGGGCGTCATTGCCTGGTCCCTTCGGAGGCGGCTTTTTTTACTCCGTGAATTTAGCAGGATTATGCCGAACGGGCACGGCTGGCACCACCCGGCTAACGGCCGGCCGCCTGCAGCCTCCGGGTCAGCCGCTTCTTCCGCTCCCGCAGTGACTCAGGTGCTTTCCGCGGCGAAACCGAGCGCGGCGTAGAAGGCGCGGGCGCCGGCGTTGTAGGCGCCGGCGTGCAGGGTGAGGTGGGCCAGGCCGGCCTGGCGACCACGAGTTCGCCGATGTAACCGTCGTTCTCGCCGGTGAAGTGCCGGCTGGGTTCGACCGTGACCACGCCGACGACGCCCGCCTGCGGGTCGACGGCGACCAAGACGGCGCCGGCGCCCTCCGCCGCCCGGTCGAGGGACCGGTTCAGCCAGTTACGGCCGGCCTGGAGCGCTAGTGTCAGCCTCCCACTCCGGCCCCCTGGGATAAATCCCTGGTTAGTTCTCCTTGCGGAAGCGGGTGGCGGGCTCGGGCGCAGCCTGCCTCCGTTCGGACGGGTCCTGGATTTCTTCGGCGATGGCGACCGGGGTAACGTCCGCGCCGGCCAGGTCGTCGTGCACGTACTTCCTGCCCCGCAGGAGCGAGGCCACCGCCGCGATCAGGCAGGCCGCGATCGCGAAGTCGAACGCGATCTCCAGCCCGGAGTGGAACGGGCCGCTGATCAGGCTGGGGAAGAACGAGTGCCCGGTCAGGTAGGCGGCATGGCCGGCCGGGAGCTTGGTCAGGGCCGAGCCGAGCAGCATCTGGATCGGGTTGTAGCCCAGCAGCGCGGCGAACATGACCGCCGTCGGCGGCAGGCTCGCCAGCTGGTGCGCCGCGGACGCCGGCACGCCCTGAGCGGTAAGGCCCGTCATCAGCTGGGCCGGCAGCGAAGCGGACAGGCCCAGGATGATCAGGGTGAAGAAGATGCCGATGGAGAGCACCATGGCGGAGTTCTGGAACGTCGCGGACATCCCGGCGCCGACACCGCGGCGGTTGGCGGGCTCGGCCACCCGCGTCTCGATGAAGCAGAAGGCCGCCAGGACGACCAGCCCGCCGCCGATCAGGGACAGCACCAGCGGGCTGGTCCAGCCCATGACGTGGCTGCCGTAAGGCTGGATGCCGTAGGTGATGCCGACGAGAACGGCGATAAAGCTGCCCGCGATGGCCGAGACCTGGTTCAGGCCCAGGGCCATGCCGCGCTTGTTGGCCGGGAAGGCGTCGGTGAGGATCGCGCTGGAGTTGGCGAACAGCATCGCGCCGCCTACGCCCTGCAGGACCCGCATGATAATCAGGTACCAGGCCGCTCCGGTTCCGGTCAGCCAGCTCACGGACAGCAGGACTGAGAAGAATGAGAAGATCGCGAAGCCCATATTGAACAGGCGGACCCGGCCGAACATATCGCCGAGTCGGCCGAAGCTGACCACCAGCACGGCGGTGACGACCATGAAGCCCATCATCATCCAGAGCAGCAGGGTGGTGTTTCCCGACTGCAGCGGGTTGACCCCGATAC
>DASWUW010000906.1:0-2599 GCA_036406335.1 Trebonia sp. | reverse complement strand
AGATGTTGATGATCCGCCCCCAGCCGCGCCGCTTCATCGCGGGCACGGCGGCTCGGGTACACAGGAACGTCGTGGTCAGGTTGGCGTCGACCACCGACCGCCAGGCGTCCTCGGTCACCTCCTCCAGCGGGCGGCCAACCTGGCCGACGACACCGCCGGCGGTATTGACCAGGATGTCCGCCGGGCCGACGGCGGCGAAGAGGTCCGCGACCGCGGCCGGGTCGGTGAGGTCGGCGGCGGTCACCGGCGACCCGTCGAGCGCCGCGGGTTCCTTGTCGACCCGGCGGACCTCCGCTCCGTCCGCCGCGAGCGCGTCGGCGATCGCGGAACCGATCCCGTGGGCGGCGCCGGTGACGACCGCGACCCTGCCTGCCAGTGCCATGCTGGGGCACTCCTTCTCTCTCGTCGGTTGCGGGCCCGCCGGCCCTAGGCGGGCCCGACTGACCCGCGGGACAGCAGGAACATCGGCTCCCGGACCAGCACGTCAGACCCGTCGCCGCCGCCGATCCGGGCGATCAGCGCGTCCACCGCGGCGGCGCCGAGCTCGGCCAGCGGCATGCACACCGAGGTGACCGGTACGTCCAGGTAGGCGAGGTACTCGTCCTCGTCAAAGCTGACCAGGGAGACGTCCCCGGGCACCGCGACCCGGGCCTCGCGCAGCGCCGCGAGCACGCCGAAGACCTGGTCGAGGCTGCCGACCCCGATGGCGGTGGGCAGCGGGCCCGCGGCCAGCAGCCGCCGGATCGCGGTGTACCCGCCTTCCTCAGTCGGAGGCGCGTTGCGCACCGCGGCCCGCAGGCCCAGGGCGGCGCCGAGCCGGCGGACGGCCAGCCTCCGGCGGTGCACCGTGTCCACCGCGGGCCGGCCGTCGACCAGCAGCACGCTGCGGTGGCCGAGACCCGCCACGTGCTCGAGGAACAGCCGGACCGCGCCGGCCTCGTCCATGACCACGTCGTTGCCCCGGCTGGGACCGCGCCGGTTGACGTAGACGTGCGGTACCGCGCTGAGCGCCTCGTCCGCCTCGCTGGTCCCGTTCCCGGGACTGCCGGCCCGCAGCGCGGTGGCGAGCAGCAGCCCGTCGGCCCGGCTCTCGGCGACCAGGTAGCGGTAAGCGGCGGGCGGCATCGGGTTCTCGGTCGGCTCCTCGGTGATCATCACCACGTAGCCGCGCTCGGCCGCGCGGAGCAGGGCACCGCGCTGCAGGCGGACCCAGATCGGGTTGCGCAGCATCGGGACGACAAAGGCGAGCGCACCCGTGTGGTGCTGGCGCAGGGCCCGGGCCAGCGCGTTGGGCCGGTACCCGCGGGAGCGGGCCTCAGCCCGGATCCGCCGGACCGTCTCGGGTCTGACCGCGTGGCTGGCGTCGCCGTTGAGCACGCGGGAGACGGTGGACGGGTGCACGCCGACGGCGCGGGCGATATCGACCAGCCGGGTCGCGCGCGGCCCGGCCGCGGCCGGCCGGGCGGGCCCGGGTTCCGGTTCGGTCACCCGGTTTCCGCGGCGGTCGCGGGGCTCGCCGTCCAGGCGAAGTGGCAGGCCGCGCTGTGCTCGGCGTTCGCCTCGGAAGCGGTCAGAGCCGGATCCTGCTCGGCGCAGACCGGCTGGGCGATGGGGCAGCGGGTGCGGAACCGGCAGCCCGCCGGGAGCGCCAGCGGGCTCGGCGGGTCGCCCGGCACGGCCGCCGCCCCGCTCTCGTCGCCCGGGGTCATCCGGGGGATCGCGGCCAGCAGCCCGGCGGTGTAGGGGTGGCGCGGCCGGGCGAACAGCTCCTCGGTCGGCGCCACCTCGATGATCCGGCCCAGGTACATGACCGCCACCCGGTCGCACAGGTGCCGGACCACGGCCAGGTTGTGCGAGATGAACAGCAGGGTCAGGCCGAGCTCGGACTGCAGTTCCTGCAGCAGGTTCAAGATCGTGGCCTGGACGCTGACGTCGAGGGCGGAGACCGGCTCGTCGGCCACCAGCAGCTCGGGCCGCAGCGCGATCGCCCGGGCGATCGCGACGCGCTGGCGCTGGCCGCCGGAGAACTGCCGGGGCAGGGCCTGGGCCGCGTCCTCGGGCAAGCCGACCATCCGCAGCAGCTGCCGCATCTGAGCTTCGGTCTCGTTCCGGGGCACCACGTGGTGGACGTGCAGCAGCTCGCGGAGCATACCGCCGACGGTCAGCCGGGGGTTGAGCGAGGAGTAGGGGTCCTGGAAAACCATCTGGATCCGGCGCTGGTCGGCCCGGGACCGGCGCTTGGCGGGCAGCACCTTGCCGTCCAGGGTGATCTGGCCGCGGTTGACCCGCTGGATGCCGGCGATCGCCCGGGCCAGCGTCGACTTGCCCGAGCCGGACTCGCCGACCAGGGCGAGCGCCTCCCCCCGGCGGACAGCCAGGTCGACGCCGTCCACGGCGTGCAGCAGGTGCTGCTGGTGGCGCAGCCGGGCGGCCAGGGGCGAGCCGACGGAGAAGCTCACCGCGATGCCCGCCGCTTCCAGGATGTCCCGCTCGCTCATCAGTCGGTTCCTATCTGTTCCAGGCAGCGCTCGTAGTGCAGGCACGCCGTGGCCCGGTTACCCTCGATCAGGCGCAGCGGAGGATCGGTGACCGTGCAGTC
>DASWUW010000905.1:0-1663 GCA_036406335.1 Trebonia sp. | reverse complement strand
GTCACCGCGCTGCACGCCCACGGTGGCCGCGCCGAGCTGGCCGCCGTCCTGTTCATCCTGCAGGAACTGCCGTTCATGATCGCCGCTCTCGGCCTCGGGCACCTGCTGCGCGGGCGGTTCCCGAAACTGTCCAGCTTCGGCGCCGCCGTGGCGGTCGTCGGCGGCTTCTGTGACGCCATCGCCTCCGCCTTCACCGTGGTCTACGTCGAGCTGGCCCGCGATCCGGCCAATCACGCCGTCGCCGTCAGCGTCATCAGGCAGGCCGGCAAGATCGAGGGGCTGTTCAGTATCGCCGGGGCGGTCGGAACCGTCCTCGGCCTCGTACTGCTGTCCGTCGGGCTGTTCCGGGGCCGCATCGGCCCGCGCTGGGTGTCGCCCTTGCTGTGGGCCTTCCTGATCCTGCAGTTCGTGGGTAGCAGCGTGAGCGCCTACGCCAGCCTTACCTCGGTCACCATCGCGCTGATCGCCTACTGGGCCCTGGCGGCAACGGTCTGGCGCACGCCCGCGACCAGCTGGCGGGCCATCGAGACGGGGCTCACGCCCGAGCCCGCCGCCGAGGCCGTTCCCGCCTGACGCCGGGGGCACCAGGCTGCGGCAGCCGCCAGGATGTCCTGGCGGCTGCCGCGCTTTGCGGGCGCGGGTTGCCTCAGGTAACGCGAGCCCGCAGCACGTCCTTGCGGACCTTGCCCGCGGGAGTCCGCGGCAGTTCGTCCGCCAGCACGATGACCTCGGGTGTCTTCTGCCGGGCAGCTCCGGGGAGCACGCGGCGGCACCAGGCCCAGTTGGCACCTTACGCGGAGACCGCCGCTACCATGAGCATGCCACGCGGACCTACGCAGCAGGCCAGCAGAGGAGGAGGCTATGGGTGCCATCCGTGACTGGGCGACTCCGGAGAATCTCCAGCCTGAACCGATCACCGTCGAGATCTGGCGAGAGCTGCCGGAAGAATTCTGCCGCCAGGTTGAGGTAGTAAACGGGCAGGCTGTCAGGTGCGAGGCGCCGCGGCGTGCGCATCAAGCCGCGGCCCGCCGTCTGGCTACCGTCCTCGACTCGGCGGCGGCCGATTACGTCGCGCTTCATCCGGGCTCCTGCCTGGACGTGAGCAACGATTTCGATGTCATCCTCTGGGAAGTTCCCGCGGCGACGATCCGGCGGCCGGATCTTGCCTTGCACAACTGCGCACCCGACGACGTGCGCCCGCTGCCCGTTTCGTACATCCGGGTGATCGTCGAGGTTGTGTCGCCTGGAAGCGACAAGACCGATCGAGTGGAAAAGATGGGGGAGTACGCCTCGGCGGGTATCCCCTTCTACTGGCTGGTGTGGATCTCCGGTAACCAGGTGGCGTCGATCGACGTTCACGTGCTCGATCACGCTGTCGGGGCCTACCGGCTACTGCGGACTCTGGGGCCCGAAGACGAGCTGAGTGTGCTCGAGGTACCCGTCCGCATCAAGGTTCCCTGGAGCGGGCTAAATGGGCTAGTCCGGTAATTTGGCGGACGATCCACCCGGCGCCCGGCATCCCGGCATCCGGCCGGCCCAGCGCGGTATGTTGCATTCGTGAGCACGCGAGTAGCGCCGATCTTCCCGGTTAGTAACCTGGTCGCCGCCCTTGCCTACTACCGAGGGCTTGGTTTCGGTGTCCGCCACTGGCACAGCGGCGGGT
>DASWUW010000904.1:0-2392 GCA_036406335.1 Trebonia sp. | reverse complement strand
TGGTGGCGGTGGCGCTGCCGCGGTCGCTGGAGATGGTGGCGGCGGTGCTGGCGGTGGCCAAGGCGGGCGCGGCTTACCTGCCGGTGGATCCCGGGTACCCGGACGACCGGATCGAGTTCATGCTCACCGACGCCGCACCGGACCTGCTGATCACTGACCGGGCGACCTCGGCGCGGCTGCCGGTCGTGGCGGGCGTCGCGATGATCCACCTTGATGACCCTCAGCTGGCCGCGGCCGTCGCCCGGCTGGCGGGCAGCCAGCTGGGCGACGCGGACCGGCTGGCACCGCTGCGCCTGGCTCACCCGGCCTACGTGATCTACACCTCCGGGTCCACCGGGCGGCCCAAGGGGGTGCTGGTCACCCACCGAGGGCTGGCGAACCTGTCCGCGTTCCTGGTCAGCATCTTTGAGATAGGGCCGGAATCACGGGTGGGGCAGGTGGCCTCGCTGAGCTTCGATGTGGCGGTCATGGAGCTGATGATGTCGCTGCCGGTGGGGGCGGCGCTGGTGCTGCCAGGGCCGGGGCTGAAGGCGGGCGAGGCGCTGGCCGAGGAGCTGTGCGCGCTGCGGGTCAGCCACGCCCTGATCGGGCCGTCGGCTCTGGCCGGGGCCGCTCCGGAACAGCTGCCCGAGCTTGAGTGCCTGATGGTCGGCGGTGAGGCGTGCCCGAGTGAGCTGGTCGCGCCGTGGTCGGCCGGCCGGCGGATGTTCAACGCCTACGGCCCGACCGAGACCACGGTGATCGGCAGCATCAGCAGGCCCCTGTCGGGCGGTGGCCCGCCGCCGATCGGCGGGCCGATGTGGAACGTGCGCGCGTACGTGCTGGACGATCGGCTGGGCCCGGTGCCGCCGGGAGAGGCGGGTGAGCTGTACCTGACCGGGCCGAACCTGGCCCGCGGCTACCTGAACCAGCCCGCGCTGACCGCGCAGCGGTTCGTGGCCTGCCCGTTCGGGTCCGGGGAGCGGATGTACCGGACCGGCGACCTGGTGCGCTGGCGCGACGACGGCCAGCTCGACTACCTGGGCCGGGTCGACGACCAGGTGCAGGTCCGCGGGTTCCGGGTCGAGCCGGGCGAGATCGAGGCGGTGCTGGCCGCGCAGCCCGGGGTGGGCCAGGCCGTGGTGGTGTCCCGGGAGGACCGGCCGGGAAACCAGCGCCTGATGGGCTACGTCGTGCCCGCGGCCGGGAACGAGCTGGACCCGGCCGGGATACGGGCCGCTGCGGCGCGGTCGCTGCCCTCCTACATGGTGCCCGCCGCGGTGGTGGTGCTGGACGCGCTGCCGTTGTCGGTGAACGGGAAGCTGGACCGGCGGGCGCTGCCGGCGCCGCAGTTCGCGGGCGGTGGCCGGGAGCCTTCCACGCCGGTAGAGGAGCTCCTGTGCGGGCTGTTCGCGCAGGTGCTAGGGGTCGAGCGGGTCGGGGTGGACGACAGCTTCTTCGACCTCGGCGGGCACTCGCTGCTGGCGTCCCAGCTGATCAGCCGCGTGCGGTCGATGCTGGGGGTTGAGCTGGAGATCCGGACGGTGTTCGATCACCCGACGATCGAGCTGCTGGCACGGTCGCTGGACGGGGCCGGGCAAGCGCGGCCGGCGCTGCTGCGGGCAGGCCGGCCCGAGCGCCTCCCGCTGTCGTTCGCGCAGCAGCGGCTGTGGTTCCTGGCCCAGCTCGAGGGGCCGAGCACGACTTATAACGTGCCGTTCGGGTGGCGGCTGCGGGGGCAGCTGGACCCGGCCGCGCTGACCGCGGCGCTGGGTGATGTGGTGGGGCGCCATGAGGCGTTGCGCACAGTGTTCCCGGTGGCCGACGGGCAGCCGTACCAGCAGGTGATCCCGGCCGCCCTGGCGGTGCCCGAGGTGACGGTGGCGGCGGCCGATGAGGCCGGGCTGGCGGCGTTGACCGAGCAGGCCTCCCAGCATGTGTTTGACCTGGCCAGTGAGCTGCCGGTGCGGGCGTGGCTGTTCACGCTGGGGCCGGATGAGTGCGTGCTGGTGCTGCTGATGCACCATATCGCCACCGACGGCTGGTCGGTCGGGGAACTGCTGCGGGACCTGGGGCAGGCGTACCAGGCGCGCCTAGCGGGCCAGGCGCCGGACTGGGCGGACCTGCCGGTGCAGTACGCGGACTACACGTTGTGGCAGCGCGATCTGCTGGCCGGGGGCGGGGACCACGGCGGTGCGCTGGCCCGGCAGCTGGAGTACTGGCAGTCGGCGCTGGCTGAGCTGCCCGAGCAGCTGCAGCTGCCGTTTGACCGGTCCCGCCCGGCGTACCAGTCTTATCGTGGCGGGAACGTCGCGGTGGAGGTGGACGCGCGGCTGCACCGCGCGCTGGCGCAGCTGGCCCGCGAGCATCAGGTGACGCTGTTCATGGTGCTTCAGGCCGGGCTCGCGGTGCT
>DASWUW010000903.1:0-10250 GCA_036406335.1 Trebonia sp. | reverse complement strand
GAGCTCTCCCTGCCGCGTCCACACCCCGGCGGACAGGCCGTAGCGGGTGCCGTTGGTCCGCTCGACCACCTCCTCCGGGGTGCGGAAGGACGAGACCGTCAGCACCGGCCAGGCGAGCTCCTCGCTGGCGATGCGGTGCTCCTCGGACACTCCGCAGAACATCGTGGGCGGGAACCAGAACCCGCGGTCGGCCGCCCCGGGCCGGGCCGCCGGGTGCGCGGCCGGCCATTGCGGAGCCGACCAGCGCACCGCGCCGTCCGCCTCGGCCGAACGGGTCAGCTCGGTGATCTTGTCCAGCTGGCCGCGCGAGTTGACCGCGCCGATGTCGGTGGCCGGGTCCAGCGGGTCGCCGGTACGCAGCGCCGCCATCCGGGTCCGGACCGCGTCGACCAGCTCGTCCAGCACCGGTTCGGCGACGAACACTCGCGAGCTCGCGGCGCAGGCATGGCCCTGGCGGATAAAGACGCCCTCCACGATCCCGCTGGCCGCCGCGTCGATGTCGGCGTCCGCGCACACGATGTTGGCCGCGGTGCCGCCGAGTTCCAGGGTGAGCCGCTTGCCCCACAGCGCGGCCGACTTGGCGATCTCCTTGCCGACCTCGGGGGACCCGGTAAACGTGACCTTGTCGATGCCCGGGTGGCCCGCCACCAGCTGCCCGGCGAGCCCGTCGCCGGTCACGACGTTGACCACGCCAGGCGGCAGGCCGGCCTCGGCGCAGATCTCCGCGAACGCCAGCGCGGTCAGCGGAGTCGACTCGGCGGGCTTCAGGACCACGGTGTTCCCGCAGGCCAGGGCGGGGGCGATCTTCCACGCGAGCATCAGCAGGGGCGAACTCCAGCCGACCACCTGGCCGACCACGCCGAGCGGCCGGACCGGGGCCGGGCCGAATCCGGCGTAGGCCAGCTTGTCCGCCCAGCCCGCATGGTAGAAGAAGTGCGCCGTCGCCAGCGGCAGGTCCACGTCGCGGGTCTGCCGGATCGGCTTGCCGCTGTCCAGCGACTCGAGCACGGCCAGCTCGGGGGCGCGCTCCCGCAGCAGCCGGGCGATGCGCAGCAGGTAACGGGCGCGCTCCCGGCCGGGCAGCAGCGACCAGACCCGCTCGTAGGCCTGCCGGGCGGCCGCGACCGCCCGGTCCACGTCCTCCGTGGTCCCGTGCGTCACCTCGGCCAGGACTTCCTCGGTGGCCGGGGAGATCGTCTTGAAGACCGAGGACCCGGACACGAACGAACCGCCGATGAACAACCCGTAGGAGCCGCGCAGGGTCACCGGGGAGCCCCCTTCGGGAGCCGCACCGTACTCAAACCGCATAACTTCAAACCCTCAGTCCGCCGTCGGCTGGCCGGGTGGGCCCCCGCCCCCGGGCCATGCGGCAGCCGTCCTCACCCAGGAAGCTGTCTTCCACAGGACCGACCCCCCGTACCCCGGCCGTGCGCCTCGTGGAAAGGCGTTGGTGTTCTGCCGCATGACTAACGTGACCGGAAGCGTAGCAGCGGCCAACGGCGCGATGACGGGGGTCTGGACGAAGTGCGAGGTAACCGGCGTCTGGGGTCAGGCCCGGGCGGCGGCCTCGATCACCCGCCCGAACGCGAGCACACCTTCCTCGGTCAGCCCGATCACCTGCACGGACGCGATCAGCCGGTCGGGCGCGGGTACCGGCAGGGACAGCGCGGGCAGCCCGGCCAGGCTGGCCGCCGCGGTCAGCACGGTCAGCGAGAAGCCGCGCTGGCCGAGCAGCGGCGGCTGGCTGAGCAGCGTCGGCAGGACAAGCACGGGAAACTCGTCCAGCAGCGCCTCCAGCGTGCCGCGGACCTCCGCCCGGGTCCGCTCCGCCGCCGCCCGGGCGGCCGGGGTGAGCCGGGCGCCGCGTTCCAGGTTGCGCCGCACGTGCGGGCTGAGCTGGCGCAGGTACGGCATCAGGTAGGCGTTGGACCGGAACCCCTCGGCATCGACAAGCACCCCGACGGCGCTGAGTACGGCGCCGGCGTCCCAGCCCGGTGCCGGGGCCACCGTGACGCCCGCCGCCGCCAGGGCGCGGTCCACTGCCGTCTCCATCGCCGGGTCGGCCTCCCCGGGGCCGCCGGCCAGCCTGATGCGGCCCGCGGCGAGCGGGCCGGGGGCGCCGGGCACCTGGAACCGCGGCTCCAGCAGGTGCATGCCGAGCTCGACGGCGGCGAGGTCGGCGCCCAGCGGCCCGACGGTGTCCAGGGACGGCGCGAGCGGGTACACCCCCTTGACCGGGACCCGGCCGTACGCGGTTTTCAGGCCGGCCACCCCGCAGCAGGCCGCGGGAATGCGGACCGAGCCGGCCGTATCGGTGCCCAGCGCCACGTCCGCCTCGCCGCGCGCGACCGCCACCGCGGATCCGCTCGAGGACCCGCCGGGCACCCGCCGGGGGTCGCGCGGGTTGACCGGCGTGCCCGACCAGTGGTTGATCCCGTTCGCCGACCAGCACAGCTCGGTGAGACCGGTCTTGCCCGCGATACGGGCGCCGCCCTCCCGGGCGGAGGCCACGACCGCCGCGTCCGCCGGGGCGGGCTCGGCCATCTCGGCCACCACCGGGCAGCCCGCCGTGGTCGGCAGCCCGGCCACGTCGATGCAGTCCTTGACCGCGAGCCGGGGACCGGCGTCCCCGCCGTCCGCGTCGCCGTCGACGCGCACCACCCAGGTACCCATCCCTTCATGATTGCCCCCCGGGCGGAGGATTTGGCTAAACAGACGTTCATGTGAGTCCCCGCAAAGCGCAAATCCCCCGGTCCCCGGCGTTTGCGGCCCTGGATAAGCTGACCGCATGCGCTCAGCCCGGATCGCGGCGGTCCTTGACCTCGGCTGCGTGCTGCTCTTCGTGGCTATCGGCCGGGCCAGCCACACCAAGGGCGAGTCGCTGGCCGGGATCGCGTCGACAGCCTGGCCGTTCCTCGTCGGCCTGGGCGCGGGCTGGATCGCAGCCCGGGCCTGGCGGCGGCCGCTCGCCGTGGCGCCCGCGGGCCTCACGGTGTGGCTGGGCACGGTAGCGCTCGGCATGGTGCTGCGGGTCGTCTCCGGGCAGGGCACCGCGGTCGCCTTCATCGTCGTGGCGCTGGCGTTCCTCGGCCTGTTCCTGCTCGGCTGGCGGCTGCTGGCGCGCCTCGCGCCGCGCCCGGGCCGCAGGGGAGGGCCAGCCGGGGACGGGACAGCCGGGGACGGGACAGCCGGGAGCGAGCTCGCCGGGGACGGGCTAGACGGAGGCGGGCACCGGGGACGGCAGGCGGCCGGCCGGGCCGAAGGGGTCGCCGGCGTTGAAGCCGCCGGTCACCTGGGCGATCTCGGCTAGCTCGTAGCTGCTGAGCACCTCGACCGACAGCTCGTGCAGGCGGCGGGTCTTGGCCGCGCAGCAGTCCGCGAGCAGGGTGACCGGAAAGTCGCGCATGAAGGCGGAACGGGCGGTGGTCTCGACGCAGATGTTGGTGACCACGCCGCAGATCATCAGCGCGGTGACGCCGAGGCCGCGCAGCAGCGGCTCCAGCGACGTCCACTGGAAGGCGTCGAAGCGGACCTTGTCTACCACCAGGTCCCGCGGTCCGCAGCCGAGCTCGGCGCACACCTCGGCGTCCCAGGTGTCGTCGGCCAGACCGGAGACGCCGGCCAGCTCGGGACTGTTGCGAACCAGCGCCGCGCCCTCGTCGGGCCGTCCCGGCCGGTACACGTGCCGGGTGAACACGACGGGCACGCCCGCCGCCCGCGCCTGGCCCACCGCGGCCGCCGCGTTGGCGACGGCGTCCATCGCCCCTTCCAGGCCGCGTCCGATCCGGGGGAAGGAGCCGTCGGGGTGACAGAACCCGTTCTGCATGTCCACTACCAGCAGCGCATACCGCTCTTCGCCCATGACCTGCTCCTTTCGCACCTGACCGCAATGTAACACCCGCCCCGCGCAGCGGTATCGAAGCAGGCGCGGCGCCGGCGGCCTGATCCGGCTAGGCATCCCGTCCCCCGGCGCGACTACCCATCAGTTCGGGTTGATCAACTCCACTTCCCATCATTTTGGACGGGGCAAACCCGACAAAACGGGCGGATAAGCGGTCCGAATCGATGGGAAGTGACTGGGCCCGGGGCGGGGGCGGGGGCGGGGGCGGGGGCGGGGCTAGCGGGCGGCGGCGGCCAGCAGTTCGAAGGAGCGCAGGCGGTCGGCCGGGTCGTGGGTCTGGGTGGTGATCATCAGCTCGTCCACCTCGGTCCGCTTGACCAGTTCGGCCAGGCCCGCCAGCACGGTGTCGGGGGCGCCGATGTGCTGGGTGGACTGGCGGTCGGCGATAAACGCCTTCTCCTGGCCGGAGTACGGGTAGGCGGCCGCTTCCTCCGGGGCGGGCACCCGGCCGGGCCGGCCGGTGCGGAGCTTGAGGAACGACAGGGCGGACGCGCCCGCCAGGAACCGGGCCCGCTCGCCGGTGTCAGCGCAGACGACGCCCGCGACGATCATGCGGTAGGGCTCGCTCAGCGTTGGCGACGGCCGGAACGACCGGCGGTAGAGGTCGAGGGCGGCCAGCGTGCTGGCCGGCATGAAGTGGTGGGCGAAGGCGAACGGCAGGCCGAGCGTGCCCGCCACCTGGGCGCTGTACCCGCTCGAGCCGAGCAGCCACAGGGCCGGCCCGGCGCCCTCTCCCGGGATCGCGTGCACCCGCTGGTAGGGATGGTCCTCCGGCCAGGTGCCGGTGAAGAAGCCCAGCAGGTCGGTGAGCTGGCGGGGGAAGTCGTCCGGCCCGCCGTGGTGCAGTGCCTGCGCCGTGGCCGCGTCCGTGCCCGGGGCCCGGCCGATGCCGAGGTCGATGCGGCCCGGGTGCAGCGCCTCCAGCATGCCGAACTGCTCGGCCACCACCAGCGAGGAGTGGTTGGGCAGCATGACCCCGCCCGAGCCCACCCGGATCGACCGCGTCGCCGAGGCGATGTGCCCGATCAGCACCGGCGGCGAGGAGCTGGCGATGCCGGGCAGGCCGTGGTGCTCGGCCACCCAGAAACGGGCGAAGCCCAGCTCTTCCGTCCGGCGGGCCAGGCCGGTGGTGGCCCGCAGCGCGTCGCCGGCGCTGGCGCCGTCCGGGATCGGCGCCAGGTCGAGCACGCCCAGCGGTACGCCGGCCAGGGTCAGCGGGAGGTCCAGGTCGTTGTCGGCCACGCCTGGGCGCAACACCGGCGGAGCGTGGGATCTTCCGCCCGGCGGGCCCGGCGTCAAGTGTTGCGCGACCGTTCGTTTGGGTGTAACGGCCTGGTGGCTGAATGCGAATGCCGCGGGCCGATGTTGAAGTCATGAGGATCGCGATCATCACGGAGTCGTTCCCCCCTGATGTCAACGGCGTCGCGCACTGCGTCGCGCGGGTAGCGGAGAACCTCGCCGCCAAGGGACACCATCCCCTGGTCATCGCCCCCGAGTGCGGGCGCCCGGCCGCGGACGGCCAGTTTCCCTTTCCGGTCGAGCGGGTGCCGTCCGTTCCCCTCCCCGGCTACCCGAGCTTCCGGCTGGGCCTGCCCACTCCGAAAACCCGGCGGGCCATCACGGCGCACCGGGCCGAGGTCGTCCACCTGGCCAGCCCGGTCGCACTGGGGGCGTGGGGGGCGCGGGTTACCCGGGCGGAACGGCTGCCGGTGGTCGCGGTCTACCAGACCGACCTGCCCAGCTACGCCCGCGCCTACCGCCTCGGCCGGGCGACCGAGGCGTTTGCCTGGCGCTGGCTGCGCGACATCCACAACGCGGCGGGCCGCACGCTGGCCCCGTCCAGTGCGACCGCCGCCGAACTGGACGCCCGCGGCCTGGAGCGGGTCTGGCTCTGGGGACGCGGCGTCGACACCGGACGGTTCCACCCGGCCCGGCGCGACGAGCGGCTGCGGGCCGAGCTCGCCCCCGGCGGCGAGATGATCGTGGGCTACGTCGGGCGGCTCGCGGTCGAGAAGCGCGTCGACCTGCTGGCCGCCGTCGCCGCGCTGCCGGGAGTCAAGCTGGCGGTCACCGGCGGCGGCCCGATGGAAGAGGAACTGCGGGCCGCGCTGCCGACGGCGGCTTTCCTCGGCCTGCGCTACGGCGCGGACCTGGCCCGGATCTACGCCTCGCTCGACGTGTTCGTGCACACCGGCCCGTACGAGACCTTCGGGCAGACGGTCCAGGAAGCGTCCGCCAGCGGCCTGCCGGTCATCGCGCCCGCCGCGGGCGGCCCGCTCGACCTGGTCGACCACGGCGGGACCGGGTACCTGATCCGCCCCGGAGACCCCGACGCGCTCCGCGAGGCGGTGCGCGGGCTGGCGGCGGACCCGGCGCTGCGGGCCCGGCTCGGCCGGGCGGCCCGGCAGCGCGTGCTCGGCCGGACCTGGTCCGCGCTCACCGACGAGCTGCTGGGCCACTACACGGCCGTCATCGACTCCGGCACGCTGCCCGCCCGGCTGGCGGCCTAGCATGACGCGCATCGTGACCCTCGGCGACTCGATCACCCTCGGCCTGGGCGACCCGGTGCCCGGCGGCGGCTGGCGCGGCTGGACCCGCCATCTCGCCGCCGGGCTGCCCAAGCCGGAGCTGCACAACCTCGCGGCCAACGGCGCCCAGGCCAAGCACGTCGAACGAGACCAGCTCCCGAGCGCGCTGCTGCTGCGGCCGCACGTCGCCAGCGTCGTCGTCGGTATCAACGACACGCTGCGGGCCGGCTTCGACCCGGTGCGGACCGGCCAGGCCACCGCGCGGACGGTAGCCGCGCTCACCGCCGGGGGGGCGACCGTGATCACCCTGCGGCTGCCCGACCCGGCCCGGATGCTCGGGCTGCCGCCGGGGCTGGCGCGGCCGCTGTCCCGGCGGATGCGCGCGGTCAACGCCGAGCTCGACCGGATCGCGGCGCACTACGGGACCGTGCACTGGGACGCCTCGACCGACCCGGAGACCTACGACCGGCGCAACTGGTCGGTGGACCGCCTGCATCCCAACGAGCGCGGGCACCGGCTGATCGCCGGCCGGCTGTGGGACCGGCTGGCCGCGGCCGGGGTCCCGGTCGCCGACCGGCCGGGCGCCGAGCCCGCCGGTCCCGGCCCGCGCCGCCGGGACGACGTGCTGTGGATGGCCACCCGGGGCACCCGCTGGCTGGTGCGGCGCTCGGTCGACCTCACCATCCCGAACCTGCTGTTCCTGGCCGCGCGGGAGGCAGTGGCGGAGCAGCCGGAATGGACTCATCCGGCCGTCCCCGCCGCCGGGTCAACGGGGCACGCCAGCGGAGTCAGCCGGTTACGTTCGGGCGCACCTTTCCGGCTTAGCCGCCGGAACTTACTGCCCAGATGAGTACTCACACGTGCATTGTCCCCTTTCAGCCCTTACGCTTTGATGGCGATGGAACCAGGGGTGGACGGCCGCAATCTAATACCGCGCTTGCTGCGGGACAAAGTGTTCCGGCGCTACTGGGGGGCATCGACCGTCTCGATGTTCGGCGACCAGGTCTCGTCGGTCGCGGTACCGCTCACCGCCGTCCTGGTGCTGCACGCCCAGGCCTTCCAGATGGGCGTGCTGACGGCGCTCGAGTGGCTGCCCAGCCTGCTGCTGGGGCTGCACACCGGGGCCTGGGTGGACCGCAACGGCAAACGGCGGAACGCGATGATCCTGGCCGACCTGGGGCGCGCCGCGGCGTTCGCGACCATCCCGCTCTGTTACGCGTTCCATGTCCTGACGTTCGCGCAGATGTGCGTGGTGACGTTTGTCGCCGGCTCGCTGTCGGTGCTGTTCACCGTGTCCGACGGGACGCTGTTCGTGTCGATCGTGGAGCCGGAGGAGTACGTCGACGGCCAGTCGCTGATCTACGGGAGCCGGGCGCTGTCGTTCCTCGGCGGCCCGTCCGTCGGCGGGCTGCTGGTGCAGGCGCTGAGCGGGCCCTACGCGATCGTGGTGGACGCCCTGTCGTTCCTCGGCTCCGCCTGGCAGCTGCGCACCATCCGCCCGGCGGAGCCGCCGCCGGCCGACGGCGATGACCGCCTCACCGCCGGGCTGCGGTTCATCGCCCGCTCGCCGATCGTCCGCGCGTCGCTGACCGGCGTGGCCGTGGTCAACTTCTTCAACCTGATGTTCGAGGCCCTGTTCATGCTCTACGCGGTGCGGACCCTGCACGTCCGGCCCGGGGTCCTGGGCGCGGTCATCGGGGCGGGCGCGGTCGGCGGGATCCTCGGCTCGCTGCTGTGCAAGCGGCTTACCTCGCGGCTCGGCGCCGGGCTGGTCTACGTGCTCGGCTGCCTGGTGTTCACCGTTCCGCTGGCGCTGGTGCCGCTGGCCGCGTCCGGCCCCGGGCCGGTCACGCTGCTGATGCTGTTCGCGGCCTGCTTCTGCAGCGGGTTCGGGGTCATGGTGCTCGACATCAGCATCGCGGCGATCTTCGGCGTGATCATCCCGCCCGCGATGCGCTCCCGGGTAGCGGGCGCCTTCCAGTCCATCAACTACGGGACGCGGCCGGCCGGGGCGCTGCTCGGCGGGTGGCTGGGCACCGTGCTCGGCCTGCGGCCCGCGCTGTGGATCGCGGTAGCGGGCGGGGTGTTCGGCTCCCTGCTGCTGTTCCCGTCGCCGCTGCCCCGCTTCCGGATGCCCGCCTGAGCCGCCCGGTCATACCACGGTGCGCAGCAGCCGGGGCGGCGGGGAGCCGTGGGCCAGCATGCGGTCGTGGGCGGCCCGCGCCGTCAGCCCGCGCCGGAGCAGGTCGGCGGCCAGGTCGGCGACCTCGGTGTAGCCGACGTAGTAGGTCGACAGCTGGGCCGAGGTGAGCTGGGCCCGGCGCCACTTGCCCGCGGCCTCGCCGTCCTCCTGGAAACCGCGCCCGGTCATCAGCGCCATGGCCTCCGCCTCGGTCATCCCGTGGGCGTGCACCCGGGCGTCCAGGATCGCGTTGATCACCATGCGCAGCTGCATCTTGAGCTGCTGCATGCGGACCGCCGCCGGGTCGCCCTCCCCCGGGTACCCGTGGCCGGCCATCAGCTCCTCGGCGTAGACGGCCCAGCCCTCGACGAACGGCCCGGACCACAGCGCGGCCCGCAGCCGGGTCGCCCCGGTGAACCGGCGCGAGTGCTGCAGCTGCAGGTAGTGGCCCGGCATCGCCTCGTGCACCATGAGGTTGTGCACCATATGCCGGTTGTACTCGCGGTAGAAGGACGCCACCCGCCCCGGGGTCCAGTCCTTCGGCGTCGGCGAGACCGCGATGAACGTCGCGCCCGGCACCGGCTCCAGCGGCCCCGGCGGGTCGCAGTAGGCGACCGCGATGCCCCGGTTGATCTCCGGCATGTCGATGACCTCGACCGGGTCGTCGTACAGGGTCACCAGGTCGTGCTCCCGCACGAAGGCGGTCTGCGCGGCGAGCGCGTCGGCGCAGAAGGCCAGGATCGTCGCCTCGTCCGGCACGTCGGTGCCCAGCCGCCCCAGCACCTCGCCCGGCGTGCCTCCCAGCCGGCCCGCCAGCTCGGTAATCTCGCCGGTGACCAGCTCCAGGTCCCGTTCGGCGCGGACCAGGACCGCGTCGGCGTCGGAGGACGCGGACAGCGTCAGCGACAGCTTGCGGGAGAACAGCTCGCGGCCCAGGCGCGGGTCGGCGAACCCGGGGCCGCCGGCCGCCGGGTCGTCGCCCGCGAGCCGGGCCGACAGCCAGTCCCGGTGCCCGGCCAGGGCTTCCAGGGCCGCGGGACGCACCTGCTCCACCGCGGAGACGACCGCCGGGCCGCCGGCGCCGCCGCCCGCGGCCTGGCGCAGGGCGGCGTCCACTTCCTCGGTGACCAGGCCGATGGCGCCGTCGAACTGGGCGACCGCCGTCTCCAGGTGCACCTTCGGCATCGGGCCGAGCGCGGCGCGGGCCGAGGCCAGGCTGGCGGGGACCGCGGCCAGCCGGCCGGCCAGCGCGCGAAGCCGCTCCGGGAGCGGCGCGTAGTCCCGGGCCAGCAGTGCGTAGACCGCCTGGCCGGGGTTGGCCAGCAGCGGGTTCCAGGTGTGCTCGCGCAGTTCCCCGGTCTCGAACCCGCGGCGGGCCACGTCGTTGCCGAGCACCGCCGCGTCGACCCGCAGCTCCTGGTCCAGCCCCGCGTGGTCGACGGCGGCCAGCCGGGCGGCGAACCCGTCCAGGGCCCGGCGCTCGTCGTCCAGCGCCGCGGCGCCGCGGTCGGCGAGCTGGTCGTCGTAACGGTGATCGCCGAGCTCGGTAGCCAGGTCAGGGTGGCGGCGGGCGAGGTCGTGGAGGTAGTCGTCGGCCAGCCGGCGAAACTGGGCGGCGTCTTCTGCGCTCACGTGCACT
>DASWUW010000902.1:0-1829 GCA_036406335.1 Trebonia sp. | reverse complement strand
GTCGTACCCGGCGGTGACCGAGTCGCGGAGCACCTGCTCGACGGCCTCGCCGTCCGGGATCACCAGCGGCCCGTCCACCACGTCGCACCCGGCCGAGCGCAGCAGCTCGACCAGGACGGGACCCGACCGGTCCTCGTAGATGCCGGCTGCCGCCCGGTTGGACACGGTGATGGCGAGCGCGCGGATCACGAGCGCCGCCAGGAACCGGACCGGCCGCCGTCCTTGGCTTCCAGCCGGACGTCGGTGATCACCGCGCCCTTGTCGACCGCCTTGATCATGTCGATCAGCGTCAGCGCGGCCACCGAAACGGAGGTGAGCGCCTCCATCTCGACCCCGGTCCGGTCGGCGGTGCGGACCGAGGCGGTGATCGCCACCCCGGTGTCGTCGACGGTGAGGTCGACCGAGACGGCGTGCAGGGCGAGCGGGTGGCAGAGCGGGATGAGGTCGGGCGTTCGTTTGGCCCCGGCGATCCCGGCGATCCGGGCCACCGCGAGCGCGTCGCCCTTGGGCACGGTTCCGTCGCGCAGCGCGGCGACGGCGGGGGCGGAGAGCTGCACCCGTCCCGACGCGGTGGCGGTCCGCACGGTCACGTCCTTGGCGGAGACGTCCACCATCCGCGCGCGGCCCGCCTCGTCCAGGTGGGTTAGCCGCGCCGGTGCCCCATCACTCATGAGACGAGCCTACGCCGCGTCTCCAGGACAGAGGCAGCGACATGCGTGATCGCCCGAACGGTCCCAGCTGACCCCAGTGCCCCCCGCCGCTTCCGGAACTAGGGCAGCACCAGCACGTCCACGGATTCTCCGGCGGAGAGCGTGGTTTGCCGTTCCGGGACGACGATCAGCGCGTTGGCCCGGCCGAGCGCGGCGACCTGGTGCGACTGCTGTCCCGGCAGCGGGGTGACCGCGCCGCCGTCGAGGACGGCGCGCAGGTAAGAACGCCGTCCTGCCGGTGAGCGGCCCGGCCCGGTGAGCACCGCCCGCACCACGGGCAGCGACAGGTCGTCCGCCCCCTGGAGGGCGGCGATCGCGGGCCGGACAAAGAGCTGGAAGGACACGTAGGCGCTGACCGGGTTGCCGGGCAGGGTGAAGATCGGTACCCGGCCCGCGCCCAGCACGCCGAAGCCCTGCGGCATTCCCGGCTGCATGGCCACCTTGTGAAAGGTGACGCTGCCCAATCGGTGCAGCGCCGCCTTGACCACGTCGTGCTCGCCCCCCATGGAAACGCCGCCGGTGGTGACCAGCAGGTCGGCGTGGGCCAGCTGCTGCTCCAGGGCGGGCAGCACGCCCGCCGGGTCGTCCGGGACCACCGCGCGGCGGCCGGCCGCCGCGCCGGCCTGGCGGGCCGCGGCGGCGATCATGTAGCTGTTGGAGTCCCAGATCTGACCGGGCCCCAGCGGGGTGCCCGGTTCGATGAGCTCGTCCCCGGTGGACAGCACCATGACCCGGGGCCGGGGCCGGACGCTGACCGCGGCGCGCCCGGCGGAGGCCGCCACCGCGATGTGCATCGGCCGCAGCCGGGTGCCCGCGGACAGCAGAGTCTCGCCCTCGGCGGCGTCGCCGCCCCGGTAGCGGACCGAGCCGCCCGGCTCCACCGGGCGGTGGACCGCGACCCGGGCCGCGCCGCCGTCGGTCCACTCGACCGGAACCACGGCGTCCGCCCCGGCGGGCAGCCGGGCGCCGGTCATGATCTTCAGCGCGCTGCCCGGCTCGAGCCGGTAGGAGCCGGTGTCGCCCGCCGCGATCTCGCCCGCCACCCGCAGCACGGCGGGCGAGTCCGGGGCGGCGCCCGCGACCTCCGCGGCCAGTACCGCGTACCCGTCCATGCTGGAG
>DASWUW010000901.1:0-11726 GCA_036406335.1 Trebonia sp. | reverse complement strand
CGTGCGTCATTGTTTGCATTTATTTCTGAGCTGTGCCCAAATAGTCACGTGACAGGCGCAGGGGTCGGCGGCCGTGCTGGGAACAGCGGCGTCGACGGGGACAGAGCTGACGGGGACATCGCTGAGCGGGTGTCGCTTTCCGTCGCGGCCAAGGCGTCGGCCGAGAACTTCCCCGTAGCGCTGCGCGTGCTGCCGAAGCGCTGGCGCGCCCACCTGGCCGCCCTCTACGGCTTCGCCCGGCTGACCGACGACATCGGGGACGAGCCGCTGCCGGGCCTGCCCGCCGGCGCCGCCCCGGAGACGGTCACCGCCACCCGGCTCCAGCTCCTGGACGAGCTGGAGCAGGACGTGCGGCGCCTCTACGCCGGGTCCGGGCCGGAGCCGGAACTGCAGGTGATCCGGGACCTCGGGCGCACCGTGCGCGAGTGCTCGGTGCCGGCCCAGCCGCTGCTCGACCTTATCGAGGCCAACCGCCAGGACCAGCTCGTCACCCGGTACGAGACGTACCCGGACCTGGAGGATTACTGCCGGCTGTCGGCCAACCCGGTCGGCCAGGTGGTCCTGTACATTATGGGAGCGGCTACGCCCGAGCGCATCGCCGCCTCCGATCGCATCTGCACCGCCCTGCAGGTCATCGAGCACAGCCAGGACGTCGCGGAGGACCTCGCCAACAACCGGGTCTACCTGCCGAAGCAGGACATGGACACCTACGGCGTTACCGAGGCTGACCTGGCCCAGCCGGCCGCCGGACCGAACGTCAGGAACCTCCTGAGGTTTGAGGCAGACCGGGCGGGCCGGCTGCTGGCCGCCGGCGCCCCGCTGGTCGGCACGCTGCGGGGAGCCGCCCGGCTCGCCATCGCCGGCTACGTGGCCGGCGGCCGCGCGACGCTGAAGGCGATCGAGGCCGGCGATTACGATGTCCTGCGCACTACGCCCAGGCCGGGTAAAGCGGACACGCTTACCCTGATGGCCAGCTGTTACGTCAAGGGGAGGTGAGAAGTGAACGCCGACGAAGCCTACGCCCAGTGTGAGCAGATCACCTGGGAGCAAGCCCGGAACTTCGCCTACGGGATCCGGCTGCTGCCGGCGGAGAAGCGCCACGCGCTGGCCGCCGTCTACGCCTTCGCCCGTCGGATCGACGACATCGGGGACGGCGACCTGCCCGCCGCGGAGAAGACCGTGCGGCTAGAGGCCGCCCGCGACCAGGTACACGCTCTGGCCGCCGCGGCCAGGGGAGAGAGCGCGGCCGGGCTCGACGGCAACGACCCGGTGCTGGTCGCGCTTACCGACGCCGGCCGGCGCCTGCCCGTCCCGCTGGAGGCGTTCACCGAGCTGATCGACGGCTGCCTGGCCGACGTCAACGAGGCCGCCTACCAGACGTTCGACGACCTGCTCGGGTACTGCCGGTACGTGGCCGGCTCGATCGGCCGGCTGTCGCTAGGCGTCTACGGCCCTGACCGGAGCAAGCCGGGGCAGCCTGAGCGGCAGGCCAAGCTGGCCGACGACCTCGGCGTCGCGCTGCAGCTGACCAACATCCTGCGCGACGTCCGGGAGGACTTCCTCAACCACCGGGTGTACCTGCCCCGGGAAGACCTGGACAAGTTCGGCCTCGAGTTCGCCCCGTTCGGCGCGCCGGAGCCGTTCCCGGCTCCGGCGATGCAGGCCCGGTTTGCCAACCTGCTCGAGTTCGAAGCCAGCCGGGCCCGCGAGTGGTACGCCAGCGGCCTGCGGCTGCTGGCCACCATCGACCGCCGCAGCGCGGCCTGCACCGGGGCGATGGCGGGGATCTACCGCCGGCTGCTCGAGCGGATGGCGGACAACCCGCACGCCGTGCTGGAGGGCCGCATGTCCCTCCCCGGCAGTGAGAAGGCACTGGTCGCGGCCCAGGCCCTAGCCGGGTTCGACCGCTGGAAATACCGCCAGGGAGCAGGCCGGTGAGGGCCGTGGTGATCGGCGGCGGCCTGGCCGGCATCACCGCGGCGGTCGCTCTGGCCACGGCGAATCACGAGGTCACGCTGCTGGAGGCCAAACCCCGGCTGGGCGGCGCGACGACGTCCTTTACCCGCGACGGCCTGGTCATCGACACCGGCCAGCACGTGTTCCTGCGCTGCTGCACCGCCTACCGGGGCCTGCTGGACCGCCTCGGAGTGGCGGCGCAGGCGCCGATTCAGCCCCGCTTCGACGTGACCGTGGTGGCCCCCGGGAAAAAGGCGGTGCTGAAGCGCCGCCGCGTCCCCGCGCCGCTGCACATGCTGCCCGCCCTGCTCGGCTATCCCTTCTTGAGCTGGCCCGAACGTATGCGGCTGGCTCTGGCGGCGCTCGCCTTCCGCCGTCTCGACGAGAACGACCCGGAAACGGACAACATCCGGCTGGGCGACTGGCTCGAGGCTCACGGCCAGGACGAGCGCACCCGGCGCGTGCTGTGGGACCTGTTCTCCGTCTCCTCGCTGAACGTGCCGGGTGACGACGCGAGCCTCGCCCTGGCCGCCGTGGTGGTGAAGACGGGCCTGCTCGGTGCCGCCGACGCGGCCGACATCGGCGTCCCCGCGCTCGCGCTGGGCGAGTTGCACGGCGCCGCCGCCGCCCGGCTGCTCGACCGGCTCGGCGCCGACGTCCGCCTGCAGGCGAAGGTCGCCGGCATCGAGACCAAGGGCGACGAGTTCCGCGTCCGCCTGGCCCGCTCCGAGGCCGAGGAAGGCGACGCGGGCGACGATCTCTGGGCCGACGCGGTGGTGCTGGCCGTGCCGCACGAGCAGGCGGCGAAGCTGCTGCCGTCCGGTGCGCTGCCGGCCGAGACGGTCGACGGCTGGGCTGGCCTCGGTGCCGCGCCGATCGTGAACGTGCACGTCGTCTATGACCGGAAGGTGATGGACGAGCCCGTCGCCGCCGCGGTGGACTCCCCGGTGCAGTGGGTGTTCGACCGCACGCGGATCTCCGGGCTGCACGAGCGCGCCGGTGCTGGCCAGCCCGGTGACGGGCAGTACCTGGCGATCTCGCTGTCGGCGGCCGACGAGTACGCCAGCCAGCCGGTCGCGGAGCTGCGGGACAAGTTCGTGCCGGCCCTGGCGGAGCTGTTCCCGGCCGCCCGGGAAGCGGCCGTGACCGAGTTCTTCGTCACCCGCGAGAAGCGGGCGACGTTCCGCGGGGTGCCCGGCACCGCGCGGCTGCGCCCGAAGGCCGTGACCGGCCTGCCCGGGCTGGTGCTGGCCGGCGCCTGGACCGACACCGGCTGGCCGGACACGATGGAGGGCGCGGTCCGCAGCGGCCTCAACGCCGTCATCGCGCTCTCGTCATCCGGGGGAGGACCGAGGTCGAAGTGAACACCGCCAGAGAAAACACAGCCAGAGAAAACACCGCCGAGATGAACATGCATGCGGATGAGAGGGAGGTGCGCTCGTGACCGTCGTGATGCCTGCTGGCGTTGCCGTGGCGCGTGACCTGGTCGGCCCGGCCACGGAGGCCGCGATCAACCGGCTGACCCCCCGCGTTCGCCGGGTGGCGGCTTACCATTACGGACTCGCCGATGCCGAGGGAAACCCGGTGCGCGCGGGCAGCGGCAAGGCGCTGCGCCCGGCGCTCGCCCTGCTGTCCGCCCGCGCCGCGGGGGTGGCCCCCGAGCGCGGGGTCAGTGCCGCGGTCGCGGTGGAGCTCGTGCACAACTTCTCGCTGCTGCACGACGACATCATGGACGGCGACACCGAGCGGCGGCACCGCCCGACCGCCTGGACGGTGTTCGGCGTGGGGGCGGCCATCCTGGCCGGCGACGCCCTGGTCGCCGTGGCCAACGACCTGCTGCTGGAGGACACCGCCGCGGGCGGCCCGTGGGCCGCGCGCTGCCTGTCCACCGCCGTGCTGCGGCTGATCGCCGGGCAGGGCGAGGACCTGGCGTTCGAGCAGCGCGGTGACGTGACCCTGGCCGAGTGCGTCGAGATGGCCGGGGACAAGACGGCGGCGCTGATGGCCTGCGCCTGCACGATCGGCGCGGTCCACGTGGGGGCATCAACGGAGCTGGCGATGGGCCTGGCCGAGTTCGGCGGCCACGTCGGGCTCGCCTTCCAGCTCACCGACGACCTGCTCGGCATCTGGGGTTCCACCGAGGTGACCGGTAAGCCGGTCATGGCCGACCTGCGCGCCCGCAAGAAGTCCCTCCCGGTGGTGGCCGCCCTGACTAGCGGCACCCCGGAGGCCGCCGAGCTGAAGGTACTGCTCGCCCGCGAGGACGAGCTGTCCGAGAGCGAGCTGGCCCGCGCGGCCGACCTGATCGTCGCGGCCGGCGGCAAGGCCTGGGCCGAGAAGGAGGCGGACGACCGCCTGACCGCGGCCGCCGCCGCACTCGACGGCACCGGCATCCCGGCCGACGTCCGCGGCGAGTTCCTCGCCATCGCCGAGTTCATCACCGCCCGGCAGTGGTAACCGGGCCCGCGCTAACGGCCTACGGAGTATTGGGAGCACGATGACCACGGCAGTCCGCAGGGCACCGACCCGCGGGACGGAGACGGCGGGCGCGCGCGTCAGCCCGGACGGGGCGCAGGCCGCGCCGCCCGCCCCGCCCGCTGATTCCGGCCAGCACGGTGATTCCGGCCAGCACGGTGATTCCGGCCAGCACAGCGATTCCGGCCAGCACGGCTACCTTAGCCAGCTGGCCGGGGCGACGCTGGGACGGGCCCGCGAGCACCTGCTCGGGCTGCAGGACCCGCGCGGCTGGTGGATCGGCGAGCTCGAGACCAACGTGACCATGGACGCCGAGGACGTGCTGCTGCGGCACTTCCTCGGTATCCTCTCCGCCACCGACCTGAAGGAGACCGCGGCCTGGATCCGCTCGCAGCAGCGCGAGGACGGCACCTGGGCCAACTTCTACGGCGGTCCCGGTGACCTGTCCACCACGGTCGAGGCCTACGTCGCGCTGCGGCTCGCGGGCGATCCGGCCGACGCGGGGCACCTGCGGTCCGCCGCGGACTGGATCACCGCCAACGGCGGCCTCACCGCGACCCGCGTCTTCACCCGGATGTGGCTGGCCCTGTCCGGCCTGTGGGACTGGGACGACCTGCCGGTGATCCCGCCTGAGGTTATCTACCTGCCGTCCTGGTTCCCGCTGAATATTTACGACTGGGGCTGCTGGGCCCGGCAGACGATCGTCGCGCTGGCGGTCGTCTCGTCGTTCAAGCCGAGCAACCCGCTGCCGTTTAACATCGACGAGCTGTACGCCAAGGTGCCCGGCCTGCCGCCCAAGGCTGACCAGCGGGACCCCTGGTCGGTGGCGTTCAACCTGCTGGACAAGGCGCTGCACAAGGCCGAGTCCCGGTTCCCCCGCCGGGCCCGGCGGGCCGCGCTGCGGCGCTGCACCGACTGGATCATCGCCCGCCAGGAGGCCGACGGCTGCTGGGGCGGCATCCAGCCGCCCTGGGTGTACTCGGTCATGGCCCTGCACCTGATGGGCTACAGCCTGGACAGCCCGGTGGTGCGGAAGGCGCTCGACGGACTGGAGCGGTACACCATCCGCGAGGACGGCATGCGCCGCCTCGAGGCCTGCCAGTCCCCGGTGTGGGACACCGTCCTGTGCATGACCGCACTGGAGGACGCAGGCGTCGAGCCCGAGCATCCCGCGCTGGTCAGCGCCGGGCAGTGGATTCTGGCGGAGGAGATCCGCCAGCCGGGCGACTGGCAGGTCCGCCGCCCGAACACCGCGCCCGGAGGCTGGGCGTTCGAGTTCGACAACGACACCTACGCCGACACCGACGACACCGCCGAGGTCGTGCTCGCGCTGCGCCGGGTCGACCTGGGGAAGCAGGCGGGGGAGAACCGGGCCGCGATCGACCGCGGCCTGCGCTGGCTCGAGGGCATGCAGTGCAAGGACGGCGGGTGGGGCGCGTTCGACGCCGACAACACCCGTGAGCTGATCAACAAGCTCCCGTTCTGTGACTTCGGCGCGGTTATCGACCCGCCCAGCGCCGACGTCACCGCGCACATCGTGGAGGCGTTCGCAGCCGAGGGCCTGGCATCCGCGGCCGCGTGCCAGCGCGGCGTGATCTGGCTGCTCAAGAACCAGGAGGCGGACGGCTCCTGGTTCGGCCGCTGGGGCGCCAACTACCTGTACGGTACCGGGGCGGTCGTCCCGGCGCTGATCGCGGCGGGGGTCAAGCCAGGTAAGCCGGTGATCCGCCGGGCCGTCGCCTGGCTCGAGTCGGTGCAGAACACCGACGGCGGCTGGGGCGAGGACCTGCGCTCCTACGACGACCCGGCGAACTGGTCGGGCCGCGGCGCGTCCACTGCCTCGCAGACCGCGTGGGCGCTGCTGGCCCTGCTGGCCGCGGGTGAGCACGCCAGCGCGGCGGTCGAGCGCGGCATCCGCTGGCTGGCGGAAACCCAGCGGGCTGACGGCACCTGGGACGAGCCCTACTTCACCGGAACCGGCTTCCCCGGGGACTTCTACCTCAACTACCACCTGTACCGGCTGGCGTTTCCCATCTCGGCGCTCGGCAGATACGTAAGGGGTACCACGCATGCCTGAGACCATTCCGCAGCCCAGGCCTGAGGCTGCGGACCACACCGCGTCCCCGGAGAACACCGTGTCTACGGAAAGCACCGTGTCTACGGAAAGCACCGTGCCGTCGCCCGAGTCGGCGAAGCCGGGGGCCGGCCTGCTCGTCCTTGCTCCGCTGCGCCTGGAGGCGAACGCCGTCCGCCGCGGCCTGACCCAGGCCGCCAGCCGGGTCCGGCACGCGGGCATGGGCGCCGCCCGGGCGAGCCGGGCGGCCGCTAAGGGGCAGCCGGTTCCGTTCGGGGCGATGGTCGTCATGGGCACCGCGGCCGGGCTCAGCGACGACCTCAAGCCGGGCGACCTGGTCGTCGCGACGGAAGTGACCGACGGAGAGACCACCGTCCGGCTGCCCGGCGCCGACCTGCTCGCGGCGGAGCTGCGCCGGGCCGGGCTGACCGCCCGCGCCGGGAGCCTGGTCACCGTGCCCAAACTGGTCAAGTCGGCCGATCGGGAGCGGCTGGCCGCCCAGGGCTACCTGGCCGCCGACCTGGAGTCGGCCGCCCTGCTGGCCGCCGCCGACGGGCGTCCGGCGGCGGTGATCCGGGCCGTGTCCGACGCCGGATTCGGCCCCGGCATGGTCAGCGGCGGTATCGCCGCGCTGCGCGCGCTGCGCCAGGCCGCGCCGGTGGCGGAGAAGTGGGCCGCGGCCTGCCGGGAGCGGACCGTGCTGCTCGCCGGGCCGCGCTCGTTCTGCGCCGGGGTCGAGCGGGCCATCGAGATCGTGGAGCGGGCGCTGGAACTGCGCGGCGCCCCGGTCTACGTCCGCAAGCAGATCGTGCACAACACCCGGGTGGTCTCCGACCTCGAGGGCCGCGGCGCGGTGTTCGTGGAGGAGCTGGACGAGGTGCCGAACGGCGCCACGGTGGTGTTCTCCGCCCACGGCGTGGCCCCCGCGGTCCGCAGCGACGCGTCCGGCCGCGGCCTGTCGGTCATCGACGCGACCTGCCCGCTGGTGTCCAAGGTGCACGCCGAGGCCCGGCGCTTCGCCGAGAAGGGCTACACGGTCGCGCTGATCGGGCACGCGGGCCACGAGGAGGTCGAGGGCACGCTGGGCGAGGCCCCCGGCTCGACCGTGCTGGTTCAGACGGCGGCGGACGTGGCCGCCCTCGACGTGGCCGAGGGCACCAAGATCGCCTACCTGATGCAGACCACCCTGGCCATCGACGAGGCGACCGACGTGTCGAACGCCCTGCACGAGAAGTTCCCGCAGATGCGCGCTCCCGGCAGCGACGACATCTGCTACGCCACCACCAACCGGCAGGCCGCGGTCCGCGCGGTCGCCACCGAGGCGGACCTGGTACTAGTGGCGGGCTCCAAGAACTCCTCCAACTCGGTGCGGCTGGTAGAGCGTTCCGAGCGGGACGGTACCCCCGCGCACCTCATCGACGGCGCCACCGACATCGACCTGTCCTGGCTGGCGGACGTGTCGGTGGTCGGCCTTACCGCCGGCGCCTCGGCTCCCCCCGCGGTGGTCAGCGAGATCATCGACGCCCTCTCCGGCCTCGGCACCGTCACCGTCACCGAGCGGGTCACCACCACCGAATCGGTCCAGTTCGGCCTCCCCCGCGAAGTCCGCCGCCAGAACTAACCCCCCGCCCTGGCCGCGGCCCGCGCCGGCACCCAGACCCGCACAGGCACCTCGACCCACCAGTACCCGGCCTCCCAGCGGCACCAGCGTTACGCTATGGGCTTTATGATTACGGAGACTTTTTCGAGGACGGAGGCTTTACCCGCCCTGACGGGAACAGGTTTCCGTGATCATGACCTTGTCGCGAGATGGCCGCGCCTCCGCCTCCCCTGCCGGGCCGAGCGACCTGACCCGACCCGACCCACCCCAAGCCGACCCGACCCGACCCGAGCCGAGCCACAAGGGGTCGTTGAGAAACGGGCCGCTGATTGCGGTTGGCTCGCAGGTTCGGCACAGAAAGTCTTCAGGATTCGCCGCCAGCATGTGGACTGGCGCGGCCGCCGCTCCGGGGTTTGATTCGCTCCCCTGAGGAGTGGCGGCTCCGCGCCGCCAATGGCCGCCTTTTCCCCGGGCTGCTCTCACCCCGGAACTTGCGCTGAATCCTTCGAGGAGTCCGATGTTCTTTACCTATCTCTGGCGCGAGTTGCGGCGCCGCGCCCGTCAGGCCATCTTCATAGGGGTGGGCCTGGCACTCGGGATCGGGCTGGTGATCACGGTGACCGCGGCCTCTACCGGGGTCAAGAACGCCGAAGGCACGGTCCTGCACTCGCTTTACGGGGTCGGCACCGACATCACCGT
Organism: Trebonia sp.; assembly: GCA_036406335.1. Classification (GTDB taxonomy): domain Bacteria; phylum Actinomycetota; class Actinomycetes; order Streptosporangiales; family Streptosporangiaceae; genus Trebonia. The sequence goes on along the minus strand of DASWUW010000901.1, from coordinate 2,922 downwards.
CACCAAGACCCCGACCGCGGCCGCCGGCGGCGGAACTAACTTCGGCTTCCGCGGGACGTTCGGGTCCCAGGGCAGCAGGGCGAAGGCAGGCACCAAGGTCAACCAGAACACGCTGGCCTCGGACCCGACGCTTACCTCGCTAAGTAGCACGTCGGTGACCAGCATCTCCAAGCTGACCAGCGTGGCGGCCGTAGCGGGCGGACTCACGCTGACCGACCGCACGGTAAGCGGCACCATCCCCGCCTTCAACAGCGGAGCCGGCGCCGGCGCCGGCGCCGGAGCTGCTACCCCCGGCGCCAGAGGCAGCGGGGGCGGAGCCAGCGGGGGCGGCGGCAGCTTCAGCGGCAACTTCAACACCAACAGCTTCAGCGTTACCGGGGTCGACCTGGCCCACGGTGAACTCGGCCCGCTCTCTACCGGCACGGTCAGCTCCGGCCGGACCTTCGCCGCGGCCGACGGCAGCAAGAACGTCGCGCTGGTGGAGGCGAGCTACGCCACCACAGAGAAGCTCAAGGTCGGCTCCACCATCGCGGTCGGCAACTCCAAGGGCACCGCGACCACGTTCACCGTCGTCGGCATCGTCAGCGAGCCCTCTGGCGACAGCCCGTCGGACGTCTACATCCCGCTCGCCGCGGCCCAGACCCTGGCCAACCTGAAGAACGACGTCAACACCATCTACGTGTCGGCGACCAGCAGCGACAAGATCGACACGCTGGCGGCCTCGATCAAGCAGACGGTCGCGGGCTCGACCGTGACCGACGAGAGCAGCCTGGCCAGCCAGGTCACCGGCTCCCTGTCCAGCGCCTCGTCCCTGGCCAACAACCTCGGCAAGTGGCTGGCGATCGCGGTCCTCATCAGTGCGTTCCTGCTCGCCAGCCTGCTCACCATGTCGGCGGTGTCGCGCCGCATCCGTGAGTTCGGCACGCTCAAGGCGCTCGGCTGGAAGTCGCGCCGGGTCGTCGGCCAGGTGATCGGCGAGTCGATCGCCATCGGCATCGTCGGCGGCATCGTCGGCGTGATCCTCGGTTTCGCCGGCGCCCAGCTCGTCGACCACTTCTCCGGGACGCTGAGCGCCTCGCTCGGCACTGCCACCGGCAACGCCACCCCGGGCGGGGCTCAGCGCTTCGGCGGCGGCGCGGGCACCGGCACCGGCACCACCGCTCCGGGCGGCTTCCGCGGCGGTTTCGCCAACGCCGCGCACACCGCTTCCACCGTCGCGGTGCACCTGTCGGCGCCGGTCACCCTGGCCGCCATCGTCCTCGCGGTGGCCCTCGCGGTCCTCGGCGGCCTGATCGCCGGCGCGTTCGGCGGCTGGCGGGCGGCACGGCTGCGCCCGGCCGCGGCACTGTCCAAGGTCGCCTGAGCAGGCCCGGAAAAGGAGAAGAGCACATGTACAAGCTCACCGACATCGTCAAGGACTACCCCAAGGGCCGCGACACCGTGCACGCGCTGCGCGGCGTCACCGCGCAGATCGCGGACGGCGAGTGGCTGTCCATTCAGGGACCGACCGGTCACGGGAAGTCCACCCTGCTCCAGCTGCTCGGCGGCCTCGACCGGCCCACTAGCGGTTCCCTCGAACTGGACGGGCGCGACCTGGCCAGGCTGGGCGAGGGCCCGATGACCGAGGTGCGCGCCAGCTCGATCGGGTTCATCTTCCAGACCTTCAACCTGATTCCGACGCTGTCGGCCCAGGAGAACGTCGAGACGGCGCTGGTACCGCTGAAGATTCCCGCCGCGTCCCGCAAGTCCCGGGCAGCCGCGGCGCTCGCGTCGGTCGGGCTCGCGGACCGGGCCCGGCACCTGCCCTCGGAACTGTCCGGCGGTCAGCAGCAGCGCGTCGCGATCGCCCGCGCGCTGGTCAAGGAGCCGAAGGTGCTGCTCGCGGACGAGCCCACCGGCAACCTGGACGAAGATACCCGCGACGAGATCATCGCCCTGCTGGAGAAGCTGTGGCAGGACAACGGGCTGACGATGGTCATGGTCACCCACGACAGCGCCGTTGCCCGCCGGGCTCAGCGGGTCGGCATCATGCGCAACGGCCAGCTCACCGTCAAACAGGCGGTCTAGTGGCAGGCACCTCGGGGGACGCCCGTTCCCCGAGGCCGACGTTGCGGCGTCCGCCTGACGGCACGCCGATATTCGGTTGCCCGCGGCCGCCGCCCGATGAAATAGTGCGGTCGGAACAGGTTCGGTGCCGGCTCCGGAGGGGCTCATGCTCATCCCCGGCCGGCTGTGGAAGGGAGGCGTCTGTGATGCCAGCGCCCGTTGCGGGCTTTCTCAGCCCTGCCCTGACCACTGCCCACCTGAAAGGCATCACCCATGCGCGACAGCGCGGACTCCGACGACTACGGAGTCACCCGCCGCGGTAGCAAGCGCGGCAAGTTCGACGAGGACCAGCCGGCCTACGCCAAGCGCGGCCGGATTTCGCCCCGGCTCGAAGCCGAGGACGCCGGCGACGCCACCGACGGCCTGCCCGAAGGCGACCGCTGGTCGACCTGGGATCAGAGCACGCCAACCGAGCGCGGTCCCCGGCCGTACCCGGAGTGGCTGGTCACCGATCTCGCCGCGGTCGACACGGAGCTCGGCATCCTGAAGACCGGCAAAGAAGCCGACGTCTACCTCATCCGCCGTCACGTTCCCGGCACCGACCGGTCCTGCCTGCTCGCGGCCAAGCGCTACCGGGACGCGGGGCACCGGCTGTTCCACCGTGACGCCGGCTACCTGGAGGGCCGCCGGGTCAGGGAGTCCCGGGTCAACCGCGCCACCGCCAGCAGGAGCGCGTTCGGCAAGCAGATGATCGCCGGCCAGTGGGCCGCGGCCGAGTTCACCGCGCTCGCCCGGCTGCACGCCGCCCGGCTGCCCGTCCCGTACCCGGTGCAGATCACCGGCACCGAGCTGCTACTGGAGTTTATCGGCGACGCC
>DASWUW010000900.1:0-10990 GCA_036406335.1 Trebonia sp. | reverse complement strand
AATCGCCTGAGCAGGAGAGAATCTCTTCTGCAAACGATTGTAGGCTGGGCCGCGCAGCGCCGCGTAGGTCACGATGGTGAATATTTAGCCAGTTTGACGGCACTTACGGCGAAACGCCGGTAAACCCTGATGTCGAGCGTCCGACCCACCTGGACGCTCGATTCCGAACATTCACGAGCGATCAGGAAGGAGGAACCGGGAGTGAGTGCAAACTTCCCCTGGTTCTCCAGGAACGCTGTCGTGCTAGGCGCCGCCGCGCTTTCCGTTGGCGTCCTCGCCGCCTGCAGCAGTGGCGGCAGTGCTAGCAGCAGCAGTGCGGCAGGCGGGACTACCGCGACCGGGTCGGCTGGCGGGTCATCGTCATCGTCCTCGGCGCCGATCACGATCGGCGCCTCGCTGTCCCTCACAGGCGACTTCGGCGCCGACGGCGCGGCCTTCCAGCAGGGCTACCAGCTGTGGGTCAAGGACGTCAACGCGGCCGGCGGCATCCTCGGGCGCCAGGTCAAGCTGACCGTGCTGGACGACCGCAGTGACCCCAACCAGGTGGTCACCAACTACCAGACGCTGATCAACAGTGACCACGTGGACCTGACCTTCGGGCCGTTCTCCTCGCTGCTGACCGGGCCCGCCTCGGCGGTGGCGGCCCGCAGCGGGTACGCGTTCGTGGAGGGCGCGGGCGGCGCGCCGTCGGTCTTCACCACACCGTCGAACCAGGCCGACCACAACACCTTCGACGTGTCGCTGCCGGTCGCGGACGAGCTCATCCCGTTCGTGAACTACATCCAGTCGCTCGGCCCGGCCAAGGACAAGACCCTGACCGCCGCCTTCCCGTCGGCCGACGACCCGTTCGCCACTCCGCCGGTGAAGCTGGCCGAGGCGAAGCTGAAGGCGCTGGGCGTGCAGGCCGTGTACGACAAGGTCTTCCCCGAGGAGACCTCCTCCTACGGGCCGGAGGCACAGAACGTCGCGAACAAGAAGCCGGACATCGTGGTGCTCGGCTCGACTGACGTGCCGACCGTCGCGGCGTTCATGGCCGAGTTCGCGAAGGTTCACTTCACGCCGAAGATGTTCATCGCGGCGGCCGGCCCTGACCAGGGTGCCGCCTTCATCGGTCAGGTCAAGGCGGGCAACGCCGCCGGCATGCTGGTCCCCAACGGCTGGTACCCCGGCTACGCCAACCCGGCCAGTCAGAAGATGGTCAGTGAGTACGTCGCGGTGCACGGCGGCAGCGCGGCCAGCGTCAACGCCGACGTGGCCGAGGCCTACTCGGTCGGCCAGGTGGTCGCCCAGGCGATCACCGCGACTGGCGGCGTCGACAACGCCAAGATCATCGCTTACCTGCACAGCGGCGTGTCGCTGACGACGGTTCAGGGCTCGGTGAAGTTCGACTCGCTGGGCGAGAACGCCAACGCGGCCGCGTTCATCTTCCAGTGGCAGAACAACGGCTCGAAGTACCTCCAGGTGCTGCCCGCCGGGTCGCCCGGCTCGGTGCCGATCATCGCCACCAAGCCCGTCTGGGCCAGCTAACAGCTCCGGCTCAGTTCACCTGTTTACCGATCAGCCGGCCCTCCGGGGACCGGCAACCGACCAGGACGGAGTGGTTAATGGGGCATGAGATAGCCCAGGCCATCGTCGAAGGCATCCTCATCGGAGGCGTCTACGCCCTGATGGCAGTGGGCCTTACGCTGATCTTCGGTGTCCTCGACATCATCAACATCGCCCAGGGTGTCCTGGTCATCCTGGGCGCCTACCTTTCCTACTCGCTGTTCACCAAGGCGCATATCGACCCGTTCCTCGGGCTGCTGATCACGATCCCGGTGATGTTCGCGCTCGGCGTGACCATCCACTGGGCGTTCATCCGGCGGCTGCGCGGCACCGAGCGGACATCGATGACCCTGCTCGTCACCTACGCGGTCGGGCTGATTATCGAGGGCATCCTGTTCAAGCTCTACGGGGCCAACACCGTCCAGATCAACCCCTCTTACACCAACAGCAGCGTGCACGTCTTCGGGTTCTACGTGGGCTGGATCTATATCTGGGGATTCATTATCGCGGTCGGGCTCGTCGGCGGCCTCTACGCGCTGCTCTACCGGACCCGGTTCGGGCGCAGCGTGCGGGCCACCATGCAGGACGAGACGGCGGCCCGGCTAGTCGGCATCGACGTGAACCGGGTCGCGGCGCTGACCTTCGGCATCGGCGTGGCGGTGACGGCGGCGGGCGGCATGATCTTCGGCACCACCAACGCGTTCAACGCCAACAGCGGCTACGACCTGATTTCCCGGCTGCTGTCGATCATCATCCTGGGCGGCATGGGGAGCGTCGGCGGCGCGCTCGGCGCGTCCGTTTTCATGCTCACCCTGGAGTCGCTGGTGACCGTCTGGCAGCCGACCTGGGCCGTCGCCGTGTACTACGCGGCGCTGGTCATCGTCTTGCTCTACCGCCCGGCGGGGCTCTTCGGCCGGAAGGCGGTGCGGGCCCAGTGAGTAAGGCACAGCACCGGGAACGCCCGCTCGTGCCGGTCGACAGCGCGGCCAAGGGCGGCGGCCTGCTGCTCCTGGCCGTGATCGCCCTCGGGTTCCCCCAGGTCATCAGCAACCCGTCGGTGACCAACTACGGCGTGCTGGCGCTGATCTACGTCACCAGCGCCACCGCGTGGAACATCTTCTCCGGCAACACCGGCTATATCTCCCTGGGCCAGGCCGTGTTCTACGGCAGCGGCGCCTACACGATGGGAATCGCGGCCCGGGACTGGCACGTCCAGGGCACCATGGTCTTCGCGCTGCTTCCGCTCAGCGCGGCGGTCGGCGCGGCCATCGCGGTTCCGTTCGGGCTGATCGCGCTGCGCGTCCGGCGGCACACCTTCATCGTGGTCACCATCGCCGTCTTCTTCATCTTCCAGCTGATGGCGTTCAACCTCTGGTTCACCGGCGGGTCGAGCGGGCTCAACTCCCCGTTCCTCAGCTGGCCGGCCGCCAGCTACAACACGCCCTTCTACTACATCGCGCTGGCCTGCGCGGCAGGCTCGATCGCTATCGCCTGGCTGGTCCGGCGCTCCCGGTTCGGCTTGCAGCTCCGGGCAATCAGGGACGACGAGGACCGCGCGCGCGGCCTCGGCGTCAAGGCGATGCGGGTGAAGCTGAGTGCGTTCGCCATTTCCGGCGCGCTCACCGGGCTGATCGGCGCCGTCTGGTTCTACTACCTCAACCAGGTCGAGCCGCAGACCGGTTTCAACCCGCTGTTCGACCTCACGCTCGTGCTGATGGCGTTCCTCGGCGGCTACGGCTCGATCACCGGGCCGGTGCTCGGTGCCCTGATCATCGAGCCGCTGACCCTATGGCTGAACACCCAGCCCGCGTTCAGCGGGTCGGTGAGCGAGATCGTCCTCGGGGCGATCTTCCTGCTCGTCGTGCTCTTCCTGCCGCGGGGCATCATCCCGACCGGCGGCGAGTTCATCACCCGGCTCCGGATGCGGGGCCGCCCGGCGGTCATCCCGGCGACCGCCATGGGCCCGGCCGCCGCCGCGCCGCCGGTCCCTCCGGTCAGCCCGGGGCCGGCCGTCAGCTCAGGAGGTGCCCGGTGACCGTGCTGTTGCAGACCGAGGGGATCACGAAAGCCTACGGCGGCGTCCAGGCGCTCAACGGCGCGGCGATCGCGGTCGAGGAGGGAACGGTAGCCGGCCTGATCGGCCCGAACGGGTCGGGTAAGACCACGCTGTTCAACGTCATCACCGGCTACGAGCGCCCCGACGCGGGCGAGGTCCGGTTCGGCGGCCGCGTCATTACCGGCCACGCGCCGGACAAGGTGTTCGCCGCGGGCATCGGCCGGACGTTCCAGCTCACCCGGATTTTCCCCCGCCTCACCGTCATCGAGAACATGCTGATCGCGGCGCAGGCCAAAGACCGGCCGAGAAACCTGCTGTCCTGGTTCGGCCGGGACGCCTGGACGCAGCACCGCAGGCACGCGCTGGACCTGCTCGCGTTTGTCGGCATCGAGCGGCACGCGGACCTGCTGGCCGGCTCGCTCTCCTACGGCCAGCGCAAACTGCTCGAGCTGGCCTACGTGCTGGTCGCCGACCCCGCGGTCGTGCTGCTGGACGAGCCGGCCGGCGGCGTGAACCCGACGCTGATCAATCACATCGCCGACCGCATCCGGCAGCTCAACACCGAGCAGGGCAAGACCTTCCTGCTGGTGGAGCACAACATGGAGTTCGTGATGGGGCTGTGCTCCACCATCACGGTGCTGGAATCGGGGGCCGCGGTGGTAAGCGGCCCGCCGGATATCGTGCGCACGGACAAGCGCGTGCTCGACGCCTACCTGGGCGCCGACCTGGATGAAGACGACGGCCCGGAAGAGGGGGATGCCGCGTGAGCGAGCCGCTGCTGGTCATGGATGGCGTGGTGGCGGGCTACGGCGGCGGCGACGTGCTCCGCGACGTTACCTTCGGGGTCCCCGAAGGCGCGATCACCTGCGTGGTAGGTCCTAACGGGGCGGGCAAGTCCACCGTCATGCGGGTAATCAGCGGCCTGCTGCGGCCGCGGCTCGGCACGGTGACGCTGCGCGGGGAAAAGCTGAACGGCAAGTCGCCGAGGCAGATCCTCGACCTGGGCGTGGTTCAGGTACCGCAGAACCACAGCCTGTTCAAGGACATGACCGTGCACGAGAACATCGACCTCGGCGGCTACACGATCAAAGACCGGTCCCGGGTCGCCAGCCGGGTCGACACCGTCTACGACCTGTTCCCCCAGGTGCGCGGCTGGGCCGAGATGAAGGCGGGTGCCCTGTCCGGCGGGCAGCAGCGTTTGGTGGAGTTCGCCCGCGCCCTCATGCTCGACCCGGTCCTCATCCTGCTCGACGAGCCGTCGATGGGCCTGTCGCCGAAGGTGCTGAAGTCGGTGTTCGACGCGGCCCGGCAGATGAACGCCAGCGGCGCGACCGTCCTGCTGGTCGAGCAGAACGCCCGGGCGGGCCTCAAGCTGGCGCAGCACGGCGTCGTGATGGAGAACGGCACCGTCCGGCTGGCCGGCACCGGCCGCGAGGTCCTCGAGCACCCGGAGATCGGCGAGCTCTACCTCGGCGGCGCGGTCGGGCAGATCTCAGCTTCCGCGGAAACCGCTCAGACTGAATAGCGTCCGTCTGACATGCAAAAACTCCGTTGTCGGCCAGAGCCGGGGCGTAACGCTTGACAACAGTATGAACTTAAGTTGCTCTTTGCGGGATATTGCCCCGTTGGGCGCACTAAAGTCGCTGATACCAAGGATGGCGATGCCGCAGGGGCTGCCGGTCGCGGATTCTGACCGCGCTGGCCCCTGCTGGTCATAATGCAGCGGCGTGCGAGAAAATCGCTTTTTCCAGCTAGGACACTAATTAATGGGAACCCATGGTGCTGCGGACACGCGACTGCGCGTGCTACCCCGGGCCCGCCGGACGACGAAATCGGCAGACGTCAATTCGGATCAGAAAGGGCCGCTGAGCCTGGCGGACTGGCCGGTGGCGCGCCGGCTGTTCGCCGTCATCATGGCCGCTCTGCTCATGGGCCTGGTCTTCGGCGGCCTGCGGGTGGCGGCCGCGCAGAGCAGCGCGGCCCAGTTCAGCCAGACGGAGCAGCTGGCCAAGCTCGGTATCCCGCTCACCACGGTGGTAGACGACCTGCAGAACGAGCGTGACGCCACGCTGGTTACCTTTCTCGGCGGGCAGGCTCAGCCGCCGCTGAAAACGCTGCAGGCGCAGACCCGGAGTGACCTCCTCCCGGTGCGGCAGGCGCTCGCCGCGATCCTGGGCGGCGGTTTCCCCTCGACGGTCGCGGCCACCGCGCTCACGGTGAACAACGCGGTAACGACGGCTGGCGTCAGGGACCTGCAGGATCTCGCCGTTACCGCGTCCGACCCGAACGCCGTGTTCGACGACTACGCCGCCGTTATCGGCTTCGCGAACACGCTTCAGGAGCAGGTGGCGCTTGGCGTCACCGACGGCGCGCTCACCGGCGACGTGCAGACGCTTAACGCGCTGGCGCTGGCGAAGGACCAGATGTCCCAGGAGCAGGCGCTCCTTGACGAGGTGCTGACGGCCAAGACCGGCTTCGTCGACCTCGGTACCGAGGCGAGCCTGCGGGTCGCGAACCAGGACGAGCTGACCCAGGTGGCCGCCTTCCAGAACAACGCCACCCAGCAGGAGAGCGCTCTCTTCGACGACCAGCTCGGTCCGCAGCCCAAGAAGCTGGCCAGCGAGACGCTGACGGACAACCTCGAGTCCAGCATCTTCGCCGACGCGAGCGGTACTCAGGGGACCGGGGTCACCGTCGGCACCGACGGCATCCCGCTGAACCAGGTCATTGCCAACCAGCTTAACCTGCCGGGCACCACCCCGGCTCAGCTGCAAAAAGCCTGGGACGCCGGCATGGGCGCCAAGATCGACGCCCTGGCGGCTACCGAGCACCTGGTCGCCGGGAACCTCGTCACCCGGGCCACCCAGCTGCAGCAGTCCGCGCACGCGGCGGCGCTGACCTACCTCGTCATCACGGTCGCCGTACTGCTCCTCGTGCTGGTGGCGGCGCTGCTGGTCGCCCGGTCCCTGGTGCTCCCGCTGCGGCGGCTGCGCGCCGGGGCGCTGGACATCGCGTCGGTTCAGCTGCCCGAGCGGGTCCGGCTGCTGTCTGAAAGCCCGGAATCGACCCCGGCCGTCGGGGTCACGCCGATCAACGTGTTCTCGCAGGACGAGATCGGCCAGGTGGCCCGCGCGTTCGACCGGGTGCACTCCGAGGCCGTGCGGCTAGCCGGCGAGCAAGCGCTGCTGCGGTCCAGCTTCAACGCGATGTTCGTCAACCTGTCCCGCCGTTCCCAGACGCTCATCGAGCGCCTGACGCGCATGATCGACAACCTCGAACAGCACGAGGACGACCCGGACCGGCTCGGCAACCTCTTCTCCATGGACCACCTGGTCACCCGCATGCGCCGTAACTCGGAGAACCTGCTGCTGCTGGCCGGGCACGAAAACCCGCGCAAGTGGTCGCAGGCTGCCCCGCTGGCTGACGTGGCCCGCGCCGCGACCTCGGAAATCGAGCAGTACAACCGGGTGACGCTGAACATCGCGACGGGCGTATCGCTAGTCGGCCAGGCGGTGTCCGACGTCATGCACCTGCTCGCCGAGCTGATCGAGAACGCCACCACCTTTTCCTCCAAGGACACCCAGGTAGTGGTCACCACGCACGAGCTGAACAGCGGCGGCGTGCTTATCGAGATCATCGACCAGGGTATCGGCGTGTCCGAAGTCCGGCTTGAGGAGATAAACCGGCGCCTGGACGACCCGCCGCCGATCGACGTGTCCGTGTCCCGCCACATGGGGCTGTTCGCCGTCGCGCGGCTGGCCGAGCGGCACCGGGTCCGCGTCCGGCTGCGGTCGGTCCAGCCCCAGGGTGTGTCGGCCCTCGTCTGGCTACCGGACAGCCTCCTTGAGCAGGACAGCCAGTACGCCGCGGTTCGCAGGCCGCCGCGGACGGCCGCCGTACGGGGGCGCGAACGGGAACCGGCCGGGTACTCCACGGCCGGGCACTCCCTAGGTGGACAAGCCTCGGCCGGACCATCCCTGGCTGGGCCATCCCTGGCCGGGCGTTCCCTGGCCGGACAGCCTGGCCCGGACGGCGGCTACGGCCAGGGCGCTCCGGCGGCCGCGAAGCCCCTGGGCTGGTTCCGTCCTGGACAGGGCGGCGGGCGCCCCCTGCCGGCCGCCAGCGTGGCTGCGAGTGCGAGCCAGGAGGCAGGCGGTGCGCGGGACTGGGACCAGCGCCACGGTCTTGCCGGGAGCATGGACCGGCCGCGCGGGAGCGACCAGACGGCGGCCGGGCTGCCGGTGCGGGTTCCCAAGAGCAGCCTGACCCCAGGCGGCGGGCCGGACGGGGAAGCCGGCGGTCCCCCCGGCGGGCCAGCGCGGGGACGCGCCAACGGGAGCGACGGCAAGTCGCTGCCGCAGCGGTCACCGGATCAGGCGCGCAGCCGCCTCGCCGGGTTCCAGCGCGGAACGCGCCGGGCGGAAGGTCAGGACGGAATTAGTGGCCAGCCATCGCGCGCAGGAGAGGGAACGACGACTTGAGTTACGTATACCGTCAGGATCTGAACTGGCTGGTCAGCGACTTCGCCGCGCGCGTACCCGACGCGGCCCACGCGGCCGTCGTCTCCGCCGACGGGGTTCCGCTGTCCGTGTCCGAGGAGATCCCCGAGAACTTCGCCGAGCAGCTCGCGGCCATCACCTGCGGGCTCGCCAGCCTGATGGAGGGCGCGGCCAGGATCTTCGAGGCCGGGCGGCCGACGCAGGCACTCATCGAGATGCAGGGCGGCCTGATGATCGTCAAGATCATCAGTGACGGCTCCAGCCTGTGCGTACTGGCCGCACCCGACTGCGACATCGAGATGGTCTCCTACGAGATGTCCCTGCTGGTCGAGGCGGTCGGAGACGTGCTGTCACCGGCGCTGCGCGGACGGCAGCGGCCCGCGCCGGCCAGTCACTGAGCTCATCAGGGCGCGGCTGGGACCAGGTCCGACCGGCGGCGCCGCTCCTGGGCCCGCCACCAGGCCTGCCCGGACTCGGGCAGCAGGTGGATCGGGTCGTAGTACGGGTACTCCCGCTCCAGCGCCACCGGGTCCGCGGTCTCGAGGGCGGTCCGGTAGTTCTTGGTCCAGTAAGAGATGCCGAGCTCGGCGTCGTAGCGGGACATCTGGTGCACCCAGCGCTTGCCCACGTACGGCACGTCGCACACCATGCGCGGGGTGGCGAAGCCGGGCAGGTAGCCCATGATCGCCGACTGCAGCGCCTGCGCCTCGCGAACCGTCAGCCGCCAGTGCTCGGACCCGGGGATCATGTCGCACAGGTAGAAGTAGTAAGGCGTGATCCCCGCCCCGTCGAGCAGCCCGAAGCACAGGTCGAGCAGCGCCGCGGGCGAGTCGTTCACCCCGCGCAGCAGCACGCCCTGGTTGCGCACGTCCCGTACCCCGGCCTCCAGCAGTGCCCGGGCGGCCCGGGCGACCAGCGGGGTGACCGACTGAGCGGCGTTCACGTGCGTGTGCACGGCGAGGGAGACGCCGCGGGCCCGGGCCGCGGTGGCGAGCCGGGCCATCCCGTCGAGCACGTCGGGGGACAGCCAGTGCTGCGGCAGTCCCATGAGGGCCTTGGTGGCCAGCCGGATGTCGCGGACCGACTCGATCTCGAGCAGGGCCGATACGAAGGCCTCGACCCGCGGCCAGGGGAGGTTGGCCACGTCCCCGCCGGATACCACCACGTCCCGCACCGTCGGCGTACTGCGCAGGTAGTCCAGCATCGCGGCGAGCCGGTCGTCTCGCGCCAGGCCGAACTTGAGCTTGTCGAATGACGGCGTCGGGTTGCCCACCAGGTCCATCCGGGTGCAGTGCCCGCAGTACTGCGGGCAGGTGGGCACCAGCTCGGCCAGCACCTTGGTCGGGTAGCGGTGGGTGAGTCCCTCGACTGCCCACATCTCCGCCTCGTGCAGCGAGTCCCGCGTCGCGTAGGGGTGCGAGGGCCACTCAGCCTGCCGGTCGCTGAACACCGGGAGCATGTACCGGCGCACCGGGTCGGCGTACCAGGCGCCGGTGAAACCGGGATCCGCGGCCGCCACCGAGGGCGCCACCGTGTTCACCATCTGCGGCGGGATGAGCATGGACATGGTGGCCCGCTCGCGCTGGTCCCGCTCCAGGTCCGCCAGGAACGCCTCGGACAGGCCGCCGCCGGTCACGTCCCGCAGCTGGCGGATGTTCTTCACCGAATGGGCCCGCTGCCACTGAGCGGACTCCCACTCCTCCTGCGTCACCTTGGCCCACCCGGGCAGGCGGCGCCAGTCGGGTTCGGTGAGCTCCCGCTGCCGGTACTGGTACGGCTGCTCTACCATCGTGCCTCCTCGGCTACGGACGCCATTATTTTCGTTATACCCTGTCCGATCAAAAAAAAATACACCAGAAAAGTGAATGAAACAAAGATTTTCCCGATCGACGACCTGTTGGTGCCGTCGGCTCCCCGGTCCGCGGCCCGGCGTATGCTCGGGCGATGACGCCGGAGACGGAAGCCCTGGTCCGGTCCGCGACCGGCTGGGCGCCCGTGCCGTTCGTGCCCGAGGTGACGCTCCGTACCGCCGCCGAGCCGTTCGACCTGTGGGACCGCACCGCGCGCGACGCGCCCCCGTTCTGGGCCTTCCCCTGGGCCGGGGGCCAGGGCCTGGCTCGCTACGTGCTCGATCACCCGGAGGTGGTCGCCGGGCGGCGTGTCCTCGACGTGGCCTCCGGCTCGGGCCTGGTGGCGATCGCCGCGGCCCGGGCCGGCGCCCGCTGCGTGCGGGCAGGCGACATCGACGAGAACGCCCTCGCCGCGATCGCACTGAACGCCGCCGCCAACGCCGCCCCCGGGGTCACCCCGTGCCTGCTGGACCTGGCCGCCGACGGCCCCGGTGACGCGGAGGTGGTTCTGGCGGGCGACGTCTTCTACCAGCGGGAGCTAGCCGGCCTGGCCCTCGGTTTCCTGCGGTCCGCCCGCCGCACGGGCGCCGCCGTACTGGCCGCGGACCCGGGCCGGGCCTTCGTCCCGCGGGCGTCGCTGACCGCCGTCGCGACCTACCCGGTCCCCGTGCTCACCGTCCTGGAGGACGCGGCGGTCAAGACGGTCACGGTCTACCGCCTCGACTGAGGCGGCCCGGTCGCCCCCGGCCCGGTCGCCCCCTGGCCCGGTCACCCCAGGCCCGGGGCGGCGATTTGCCGGCCCCGCTGGACCTGTCCCCGGAACCACGTCTAGCTTTACGGGAGTGGCGCGGCAGCACGCGCCCAGTTAGAACGGAGCACGATGGAGTACGAGCGGGGACGCAAGGAAGGCGTGCCGTCCAACGTCGGGCCGAAGCCGACGTTCACCGGGCACGTGATGCAGGACGCGCTGCTCGACGACGGGGACAAGGGCGAGATCCGGGTCTACAGCGTGATCTTCGAGCCGGGCGCGCGCACCTTCT
>DASWUW010000899.1:0-2127 GCA_036406335.1 Trebonia sp. | reverse complement strand
TCGTGGTGTACTGCTCGGCGGTCGCGACGTAGATGCCCGGGGCTATCTCCCGTACCTGGTTCACGGCTTGACCCCGGCCGCGCACAGCGCCCGGCCGACGGCGTCCCCCGGGCCTTCGTGCACGCCCGGCGGAAGCAGGTCCAGGCAGGCGAAGAAAGATCCCAGGTCGTCCGGGGTGAACGCGCCGGTCCAGGTGAAGCCGGGCAGGCTGGTGGGCCCGGCCGCCGCGGTCGCGACGAAGTAGCTGCCCGGCGGCAGGGACCGCACCAGGATGCCGCCGACCGCGCGGGCGGTTCCCGGGTCGAGCGTCTGCAGGACGAGCGCCAGGACCAGGCAGACGGGGCGGGAGAAGTCGATCAGCGCGCCGATTTCCTCGCGGGCCAGGATGGCCTCGGGCTCGGCCAGGTCCCCTTCGACGTAACGCACTCCTGCCGGTACCAGGGCGCGCCCGTGCTGGATCACCTCCGGGTCGCGGTCCACGTAGACGATCCGGGCTCCCGGCTGCAGCGCCCGCGCCGTCTCGTGGGTGGCCGGGGTGGTGGGCAGGCCGGAGCCGATGTCCAGGAACTGGTCCACCCCGCCGCGGGCGATGCGCGCGACGGTGTCCGCGGTGTACATCCGGGACGAGAAAAGCAGGTCCCGGATCTGCGGGTAGAGGCCTTCCAGACGCAGCGCCAGCGCCCGGTCGGCGGCGAAGCTGGCTCCGCCGCCGAGCAGGTAGTCGCTGGCTCGAGCAAGGCTCGGAGTGCTGGTATCGAGCACCCCGGCAGCTTACTCGCTTGATCAGGCGCCCGGCTGGACTCGCCCGACCTTCAGGTCCGGGGTGCTGGTGGTGCAGACGCTCAGCGGGAAGAACGCGTTTCGCGCCTGGGTGTCGTCCGGCGGGAAGACCCTCAGGTACGTGGCGGCGGCGGGCTTGCAGGCCGGGGTCACCTGGACGTCGGTGTAGCCGAGCATGCTGTGCGCGGTGCCGTTGGCCGGGATGTTCACGTAGACCGCGGGAGCACTGCCGGTGCGCTGCGCGGCCGCTCCGAGCTGCTTGCGGGCGCCGTTCAGGGCAGACACGCCGGGCCAGGAGTACAGGTGGCAGGTGTGCCCGCTGACGTTGGTGTAGTCCAGGTGGTAGTAGATCGTGCCCGCGGCGCCGTTGCTGCTCTCCGAGTTGACCCAGACGGCGAGGTCGGTGGGCGCGCAGCGCGGGATGTAGCTGGCCGGCGCCGCTGACGCCGAGGTAGCGGCCCAGGTCAGTGACCCGGCGCCAGCGGCCAGCAGCGTGGCGGCGGCCGCAGCGGCGCGGCGGCTTAGCTTGATCATGACGGTTGTCCTCCCCGTGTTCGCCCCGTTCGAGGCCGGCACCGCGTCGGCCGACGCGCGGCCAGAGGTACTACAGATGGCATGCTATTGACTACACAGTGTCATTACCAGCAGGCTGGCCGGTCCGTGTCGGGGCCAGCGCGGCCCCGCCCGGCGGGACGTCGGCCCGCAGCTAGAGTTGTCCTTCGTGGACAAAGATGAATGGACCCGGCGCGGTTCCTCGTTCGGCGCGGTCGCGGCGGCCTACTCCGAGTACCGGCCGGACTACCCGGCCGACGCGGTGCGCTGGTGCGTGGCCCCGGTGGGCCGGGATATCGGGTCGCTGCGGATACTCGACCTCGGGGCGGGCACCGGGAAGCTGACCGCGCTGCTGGCCGCGCTGGGGGCGGACGTCACGGCGGTCGAGCCGGATGCGGCGATGCTGGCCGAGCTGCGCCGCGGACTGCCGTCGGTGCCCGCGCGGTCCGGTACCGCGGAGCAGATCCCGCTGGAGGACGCCTCGGTCGACGCGGTGCTGTGCGCCCAGGCCATGCACTGGTTCGACCTGTCCCGCGCCCTGCCCGAGATCGCCCGGGTGCTGGTGCCCGGGGGCACGCTGGCCGGCCTGTGGAACAGCGACGACGACCGGGTCGACTGGGTGGCCGGACTGCAGGACGCAGCGCGGGGGGCGGCGGCCCCCTCCCTCTCCCGGCGGCGGCAGGAGGCGGCGGGCTTCAGCACCCGGCAGTTCGGCGGGGAGCTGTTCACCCCGGTCGAGCGGGCCGAGTTCGCCAACTCGCAGCGGCTGACCGCGGGCACGCTGACCGAGCTGAT
>DASWUW010000898.1:0-4776 GCA_036406335.1 Trebonia sp. | reverse complement strand
CAGCAGGACGAGCTGGAAGCGGTGCAGGCTGATGGCCATAAGCTCAGCCTGCCACACCGGGGACGCCCGTAGAGCCGGGCCTGGCCCGCGGTGAGCCGGGGCCGGACATGACAACGCCCCCGCGAGCAGATGCTCACGAGGGCGTGCCGTGGCCGGTGCGCAGGTCGCCTCACGGCGAAAGGCGCAACATGGCTCCAGCCGAACGGTATTCCATGAAGGCGGTGAAATAGAGCCCGGGGGACACTAGCGCACCGACGTGAGAGAAGAACGCGGGACCGGCCCGGGCTATTCCTGCCCCGCGAGCATCATGGCCGGCCGCTGGCTGGAGTCCGCAGCCTAGCCGCGGGTCAGCTTGCGGTAGGTGACGCGGTGCGGGCGGGCGGCTTCGGCGCCGAGGCGCTCGATCTTGTTCTTCTCGTAGGACTCGAAGTTGCCCTCGAACCAGAACCAGTTCGCGCCGCCCTCCCAGGCCAGGATGTGCGTCGCGGTGCGGTCCAGGAACCAGCGGTCGTGGCTGGTGATCACGGCGCAGCCGGGGAACTCGAGCAGCGCGTTCTCCAGGCTGGCGAGGGTCTCCACGTCCAGGTCGTTGGTGGGCTCGTCCAGCAGCAGCAGGTTGCCGCCCTGCTTGAGGGTGAGCGCGAGGTTCATCCGGTTGCGCTCGCCGCCGGACATCACGCCGGCCGGCTTCTGCTGGTCCGATCCCTTGAACCCGAACGCCGCCACGTAGGCGCGGCTGGGGAACTCCACGTTGCCGACGCGGATGAACGTCTCGCCGTCGGAGATCGCCTGCCAGACGTTCTTGCCCGGGTCGATGCGGGAGCGGTTCTGGTCCGAGTAGGAGATCTTCACCGTGTCGCCGACGCGGATCTTGCCGTTGTCCGGCTTCTCCTCGCCCATGATCATCTTGAACAGCGTGGTCTTGCCGACGCCGTTCTGGCCGATGACGCCGACAATGCCGTTGCGCGGCAGGGAGAAGGACAGGTCGTCGTACAGCAGGCGGTCGTCAAAGCCCTTGACCAGGTGCTCCACCTCGACCACGGTGTTCCCCAGGCGCGGGCCCGGCGGAATCTGGATCTCCTCGAAGTCGAGCTTGCGGTTCTTGTCGGCCTCGGCCGCCATCTCCTCGTAGCGGTCCAGCCGGGCCCGCGACTTGGTCTGGCGGGCGCGGGCGCTGGAGCGGACCCACTCCAGCTCGTCGTCGAGCCGCTTGCGCATCTTCTGGTCCTTGGCCCCCTCGACCTTGAGCCGGGATGCCTTGGTCTCCAGGTAGGTGGTGTAGTTGCCTTCGTAGGGGAAGGCGTGGCCCCGGTCGAGCTCCAGGATCCACTGGGCGACGTTGTCCAGGAAGTACCGGTCGTGGGTGATCGCGATCACCGTGCCCGCGTACTTCTCCAGGTACTGCTCCAGCCAGAGCACGGACTCGGCGTCCAGGTGGTTGGTGGGCTCGTCCAGCAGCAGCAGGTCGGGCTGCTGGAGCAGGAGCTTGCAGAGCGCGACCCGGCGCCGCTCACCTCCGGACAGGGTGGTCACGTCGGCGTCCGGCGGCGGGCAGCGGAGCGCGTCCATCGCCTGCTCGAGCTGGCTGTCCAGGTCCCAGGCGTCCTTGTGCTCGATCTGCTCCTGGAGCTTGCTCATCTGCTCCATCAGCTCTTCGGAGTAGTCGACCGCCATCTTCTCGGCGATCTCGTTGTACTCGTCGAGGATCCGCTTGGTCTCGGCCACGCCTTCTTCGACGTTGCCGAGCACGGTCTTGTCCTCGTTGAGTACCGGTTCCTGAGCCAGGCTGCCGACGGTGAAACCGGGCATCAGCCGGGCCTCGCCGTTGGAGACCGGCTCGGTCCCGGCCATGATCTTCAGCAGGGTCGACTTGCCGGTGCCGTTCGGGCCCACGACACCGATCTTCGCCCCGGGGAGGAAGCTCAGCGTGACATTGTCGAGGACGACCTTGTCACCGTGCGCCTTGCGGACGGCGCGCAGGCTGTAAATGAATTCAGGCATTTATCGTTTCCTAGGTTTGTCGCAGGTCAGCGGCCTGCGACCCTCGTCCCGGGTACAGGGAAGTCAGGGAAGGCGGCACGTCATGGCACTGGCGGTCGACGGCAGCGGCACTGTCGGGAAGAAGTGCGACAGGTCCAACCACCATCCCAACTCGCATAAGGGCTGCGCATATTCCACCTCTCAGCATACGTGCGGCAGCCCGGAGCGTGGCCCGCATACCCGGACGCTGCGCGGGGGCCGGCCGGGCCGGGCGGGCGGGCCGGGCCGGACCGCTTAGGTGAAGATGCCTGCCGTCGCGAGTTCTGTCCGCCGGCGGGCGGCCCGCTCGCCGTCCCGGAACCGGTCGACGCCCCAGGACAGCGCCGTGATCAGCTCGAACACCTCGTCGGCGTCAGCTGCCGGCCGCGGGCAGGGTCAGCTGCCGGCCGCGGGCTGGCGGGCGGCGGGCATCACGTCGGCCGGGACGGAGAGAAGCACCCGGTTGCGGCCGGCGTGCTTGGCCCGGTACAGGGCCCGGTCGGCCGCGTCGAGCAGTTCGCTGAGCTCGGCGCCGTGGCGGCCGAGAACGGCGACGCCGATGGAGACCGTGACGCCCACGATGGTGTCCGCGGTGAGCACCTTGACCATCCCCGCCCCGCGGCGGATCCGCTCGGCGACCCGGCAGGCCTCCTCGGCCGAGGTGCCGCTGAGCACGATGGCGAACTCCTCGCCGCCGAACCGGCCGACGAGATCGGCCTCGCGGACCTGCTGGCGCATCTCCGCCGCCAGCGTCCGCAGCACCGCGTCACCCGTGAGGTGCCCGTGCGTGTCGTTGACCTGCTTGAAGTGGTCGATGTCGGCCAGCAGCAGGGCCAGCGGCTGACGGCGGCGGCGGGCCTGGTCGATCGCCAGGGCGGCCTCGTCCTGCCAGGCGCCGGCGTTCAGCACGCCGGTCTTGGGATCGGTGCGGGCCTGCGCCTTGAGTTGTGAGTGGAGCATGCTGCGCTGCAGCAGGACCACCGGGGGGAGCGCGATGGCGAGCAGCAGCGGGCTGAGCGTGCAGGAGACGGTGACCAGGATGCCGACGCAGGTCTCGGTCAGGTCGAGCATCATCCGCTCGCGGTCCCAGAGCATGTCGGCCAGCCGGGCCTCCGGGTCGGCGAGCCAGGCGGCCACCGCCACCAGCCCGGCGTTCAGCACCCCGAAGACGACGGCGCAGCCAAACGCCGCCGTCGCCTGCGGCGGGCGCATCAGCCACGCGCTGGGTCCGGGGTCGGTCAGCCAGAGCGAGGACCCGCCGCGGGCCGCCACCGGGGTGATCAGCTGGAACAGGGCCGAGGAGCAGCCGCCGGCCAGGCCCAGCGCGGCGCTGCTGAATACCCGCCGGTAGACCGAGCCGCGCCGTACCCGCAGGTAGATCAGCAGGCCCAGGACGGCCGGGGCGGCCAGCGCGTACAACGGCGGCAGCAGCAGCGTCACCGGCAGCCACCAGGCGGACAGCAGGTCCCGCCAGACGCCGGTGGGCTGGCCGAGCCGCCGGGTCGCCTCCACGCAGATGGCGCCGCAGCCCATCAGCGCGGCGAACAGCGTGAGCTGGCCGCCGAAGAACGGGGTCCTGATCGTCTCCCAGCCGGTAAACGCCAGGTAGCAGACAAGGACAGCGGTCACGTAGCCGATCAGCGGGAACGGTTCGCCGAAGAACGGGAACTGCCGTGACCACGGGCGGCCGTCGCGGGGCTCCCGCCGCCGTTCCGGCGCGTCCTGGAGTGCTGACATGCCCCCGCCTGCCACCCTTCCCCGGCTTTCGGCGTGCGGTCCGACTCCGCACCCGTAAGTCACTCTAGGTAACAGCGTAAATGCAATCTGTTTCACACGTACATAGAATTGTGATGTTGCCCGCCGCCTTTATCGGATGCCGCTCCGGCCCGCTTTTGCTCACTATGCGTGACTTACAACGGCGGACGACATCCGATGTCCGGCATTACTGCAGGTCAGTTGATTAGAACGGCGCCGCGGCGTCCGCCTCTGACCAGTCCGCAGCGACCGTAGAGTCGGACACGGGGACCAATTTCTCCGAATCCCGTGCGGCGAATCCGCTTTCACCGTCCGTGACAGCCGGGCCGGTGGCCGGCTCGTCCCAGCCGCCGGGCGCCGGGTACTCACCGCCGTCGGCCGGGTATCCGCCCTGGCCGGGGCCGGACGGCCCCAGGTCCTGCCGCGCCGCCTCGCCCGCGTTGACGCCGGCCTGGCTCCCGGCCTGCGGCCGGGTGCCGCGCAGGAAGTGCGACCAGCCGTAGGCCAGGTCGTGCCCCAGCGAGTCAGCCTCGATCTCCAGCCGGGTCTGCGTCTGCTGCAGGTTGTCGACCCACTGGCGGGTGTAGAACCGGCCGCGTACCACCACGCTGTCGCCCTTGTGGAGCGAGCCCACGGCGTTGATGGCCAGCCGCCGCCAGCACTTGACGGTGAAGTAGGAGGTCTGGGTGTCCTCCCACTCCCCCGTCGCCCGGTTCAGCCGCCGCGGGGTGGAACCCACCCTGATCTCGGTGACCGGGTCGGCCATGTTCGGGGTCTGCACGAACTTGGGCTCCGCGGTGAGGTACCCGCGCAGCGTGATCTGATTGTCCTGGCTCATGGGGGCCAGCTCCTTCCGTGCCTCGTTCTTCCTCCTTAACCGTGCCCGGCCTGGCGCCGCTCCGGCCCGGTTACTTTCCGCCTGTGGATAGCGCACCGGATTGACCGCCACCTGTGGACCACCATTTGCCATCCCGCGATTGACGTGGCATATTGCCCCGGGCT
>DASWUW010000897.1:0-1796 GCA_036406335.1 Trebonia sp. | reverse complement strand
GCCGCCCCGGATACCGCCAGGCTCAGGCCGTACCCGACGCTGAGTGTCGAGTAGGGCCAGCCGAGAGAGCGGTGCATGGGGATCGCGAGCACGGGATAGGCGTAGATCAGCACGCCCCACGAGACCAGCTCGGTGATGCTGAGCCCGGTGACGATCCACCACCCGTAGTACACCCGGCGTAGGGGTGAGCTACCCATGCCGGCAGAGATCGCTGAGCAGTTCGGCGGGACTTGCGAGCGGCGAGAAATGGTCGCCGGCCAGCATGCGCAAGCGGAAACTTCCGGTGGTGAGCGCTCGCCAGCCCTCGATCTGCGCCGGCGTGCAGCCAGGATCGTCAATTCCCAGATAGGCGATGATGCCCGTGGCCACCGGCCGCGCCGGGTGGCCCAGCGTCGTGTTCAGCAGCCGCGCGTCCGCGCGGAGCGGAGCCAGGATCAGGTCGCGCATCTCCGGGTCGGCGAGGAGCGCCTCGGAGATGCCGCCCAGCCGGCCCACCGAGCTCAGCAGGCTGTCGTCATCGGTGGGGACCGGCGTCCGAGCGGCCAGCTGCGGTGCTTCGCGTCCGGAAATGGCCAGCGTCCGCGGCCCGCGGCCTGCCTGCTCGAGGAAAACCGTCACGGCATGGGCGACGACCGCGCCCATGCTGTGCCCGAACAGGATTACTGGCTCCCGCAGCTCGCAGACGGCCCGGAACACCGGCGCGGCTAGTTCGGCGAGCGACCGGGCGGCCGGGTACCTGCCCAGCCGACCGGGGTACCTCGCCGCGTACAGTCCCACGTTCTCCGGTAGGTGCGCCGCCCAGTGACGGAAGGCCGTCTCGTTGCCTCCGGCGTGCGGCAGGCACACTAGCGAGAAAAGTGCGGTGTCGGCCTTCCGGAAACACATCAGGTCAGCTGCCATTGAGCTGCCCGAGGGTTGCGCGGAGGCGCTGGTCGGTCGCGGTGAGCAGCGCCGCCAGCTCCGCCGCTGCGGTAGGTACGGCGGAGCACAGCGGGGTGAAGCGGGCACCGCGCAAGCGCTTGGTATGCCATCCGGTCGGGCCGAGCAGGATCCGCCGCAGACCGCGCTGGTAGGCGAACTCGATCGGCAGGTAATAAGCGGCGTTGAAATAGCCAGCTACCGCTTGTGATCGCGGCAACTCCAGTCCGGCGCTGTAAAGGAGGAGATCGGTCTTGCCCGCGACCAGGCAGGCGGAAGCGACCGGGCCACTGCCGTCGCTGACCAGGGTGAGCGCGAAGTCGTCACCGCACTCGTCGAGCAGCCGGCGGTAGATGGGCCGCGCGCGGTCATCGTCCGCGGGCTGGCCGCGCTGCCGGTACGCGTGCGCGCTGAGCCGTGCCGCCGCCGCCAGATGCGGCCGTGCCGTCTCGCCGACGTATATCTCGGCCGTCCCGCTGGCGCCGGCCCGGAGTTCGCGCCGGACGGCACTCCGGCGGCCCCTGGGCAGTGCCGCCAGGTAGTCGTCCAGGCCGGCTCCGGGCAGTTGGAGCGTCGGGTAAAGGTCCGTGACGCCGATCGTGAACTCCGCGGCGGCAAGCGCGGACAGCAGCGGATCATCCGCCGGGCAGTGCAGTACTACCGGGGTGGCATCCCCCGCGTGCGCCTCGCTGACCAGGGCCGCCACGATCGCGCCGAGATCGTCGGCGGTCGGCTCGGTGGCGCGGGACAAGGGTGACCCGTAGCCGGTAGCGGCGCTGACGAGGAAACGGGGATGGGCCGCCGTTGCCGCGCGCACCGCGGCGGAATCGGCCTCCTGATCAGCGACCGTGCCGGCCAGGACGCTCACCGGGTCCATC
>DASWUW010000896.1:0-2054 GCA_036406335.1 Trebonia sp. | reverse complement strand
CATTTTTTAATACGGGGACCGCTTGTTCCACTCCAGGAGGAACGTCATGACAGGGTGGGACGAGCGGCTCGCGCAGCTTGAGCTGGAATACCCCGGGTGGCATATCTGGCGCAGCAACGCCGGGCGCTGGTGGGCCACCCGGACCGGCTCAGTGCTGCGGCGTGATGACCTGGGCTCCGGGCGGGTGATGACGGTAGACGCGGATGATGAACCGGGCCTGCGGGAACTGCTGGAGACGCAGAAGGGGCTAGACCGCGAGATCGGCGGCTAGCCCCTTCGGCATTCCGGTACCGCGTCTCAGGTACTGCGCTTCAGGTACTGCGACGGCCAGCGGCAGTCGATAAACCGGCCGTACCGGCCGTCGCCCGGTTCGCCGGCCTCAAGGGCGGACGGACGGGCCGTCCCGAAGGCGGCCTCTTCGGTAATCTCGCCCGGGAGCAGCCACTGCGGCTCGTCTGGCGCGCAGCGCCATTCGCCCCGCTCCGCCCGGGCCCGCATCGCCCCGGTTACGTGCTGCGCGAGGGCACCGGGGCGGGCAACCGGCGGGCGGACGGTCACCGCCGCGTCGGCGGCGTGGGACAGCGCGCACTGAGCCAGCCGGGCCGGCTGCCCGCGCAGTTCGGCCAGCGCGTCCGGCACCGGTACCGGCATCGGCCAGCCGGTCAGGTGGGCCAGCACCGCCAGCTCGCCCCACACCGGGAGCCACGGCAGGTCCGCCAGCAAGCGCTGGGCGCCGCGCATTTCGCGCAGCGTGCAGGGTCGGCTCTGGCACTCGCCGCCGCAGCTTCCCGACCGCGGGCGCACCACCGTCCGGGCATCGGCGGCGGGTGCGGGGGAAGCCGCCTCGCGTTCGGTGCCGTCCTTGACCCGAACCAGTACCGGGAAGTCCATCCCGTCGGAGAAGACCGCCGCCTGACCTGGCGGCAGGGTCGCCAGGTAACGGGACTGGGCCGGGGTCGCGTTCATCGTGGCGCCGACCACCTCCCGGTCATCGGCCGCCGGGAGCCGGTGAGTGATCTTGACCGCGGTGTTCTTGATGGCGTCCGGCGCCAGCTTGGCCGGGATCTGCTCGGCGATCACCAGCCCCTCGCCGTAGGCGCGGATCTCCGCCAGCAGCCCCGAGAACAACTCCACCGCGTGCGCGGCGGCTCCGCCCCCGCCGCTTCCGCCCCCGTCCGCCGGGGAACGGCGCAGCAGGCGGTGCGCCTCCTCCACCACGGTCAGGTGCTCCAGGCTCCCCGCCCCCGGCTCGCGCGGCGGCCGCTGGCCGGCCCGGTGGGTGAGCCGCAGGTGCTCGGCCAGCCGGATAAGCACGGTGCCCATCAGGAACGCCTTGTCCGCGTCGTCACCGACGTCTTCGATCTCGAGTACGACGTTGGACCGCAGCAGCACGCCGAAGTCGAGCGGATGGCCGCCCTCCAGAAACCGTCCCGTGGTGCCCTGCCGCAGGCTGGCCAGCCGGACCCGGATAAAGCCGAGCACGTCGTCGGTGACCCGCTGGCTGTAGCCGATCTCGGCCACCACCCGCTCGGCCGCCCGTTGCAGGCCGGTCAGCGCCGGGTAGTCCGGCTCCCGGCCGCGGTCGCGCGGCTCGCCCAGCGCGAGGTCCCAGCCGGCCTCCTCGTACACCCGGGCCAGCGCGGCGCTGAGCACCTGGGGGAACGGCTCTTCGGCCTGGAAGGACGCGATGAACAGGGCCTTGACCAGGTCTGCGTGCGTCTGCAGGGGAAACCGGCGGCCCGCCCCGTCGACGGCGGGCTCGAGCGGGTTGAGTCCGGCCGCGATCGCGTCCGGTTCCCCGGGCCTGATCCTGATGACCTCGGTGCCCGGCAGCCGGCTCGCCATCAGCCGGTACTCGGCCTTGGCCGGCTCGACTACCAGCCACGGGATGCCCAGCCCGGTGGCCGCCTCGAGCAGGCAGCGGACCGTCTGCGACTTGCCCGCGCCGGTCGCGCCGCACACGAACACGTGCCGGTTGAGAGAGTCGGCGGAAACGGCGAACGGCCCGGCCGGCCGCAGGTTCCGGTCGAGTACCTCGCCCAGCTGGATGCGGG
>DASWUW010000895.1:0-6665 GCA_036406335.1 Trebonia sp. | reverse complement strand
GGGCGTCGAGGGCGACCGCGCGCAGGTCCGCGTGCTCCGGGTCGTCGCCCAGGATGCGCAGGGCCCGGTCGATGTGGCCGAGCGCGGTCGCGTGATCGCGGCCGATGGAATCGGTCAGCCACAGGTCGGTCAGGGCGTGCGCGGTCGCGAAACGGTCGCCCGCCGACTCGGCGGCGGCCAGGGCCTGCCGGGCGGTCGCGTCGGCTACGGCGAAGCCGCTGGCTCCCCGCTCGAGCATGGACAGCAGGGCCAGCAGGCGGGCCTGCCACTTACCGGGCAGGTCGGCCGGGGCCAGGGCCTGCCCGATGGTGATGATCGCGTCATCGCCGCGGCCCGCACTGACCTGCGCGTGCGCCAGCATCCAGTACGTTTCCGCGCGCTGCCCGGCATCGGTCATCACCGCCAGCGCCCAGCTGGCCTGCCGGACCGCCTCCTCGTAGGAGCCGGCGGCCAGCTGGGCCCAGAGCAGGCTGTTCACCAGGCGGTCCCGGGTCTCGCCGCCGCCGGGTGTGCGGTTCAGCTCCCGCTGCAGCAGTTCCACCGCCAGCGCGGGGGCGCGGGCGGCCAGCACGGGGGCGGCCTGGACCAGCCATTCCCGGGCCCAGCCGGCCTCCGGCCCCCCGGCGGCGGACAGCTGCTGGGCGACGCTGAGGGCATCGGCGTCGGCCGCCGCGAGATCGCGGGCCGCTTCGGCGTGCAGGGCCGTGCGCAGCGTCAGCGGCATGCCCTCGTACAGCGCCTGCCGGATCAGCTGATGGCGGAACACCAGCTCGGTGCCCGCCTCGGCCAGGATGCCCGCTGCGACCGCCTCCTGCAGGGCCGCGGCGAGGGCGGAGACCGGCTGACGGAGTACCACGGCCAGGTCGACGGCGGTGAATCCCCCGCCGAGCAGCGCGGCCGCGCGCAGCAGCTGCGCCGTCTCCGGCGAGACCGAGCTGAGCCGGCCGGTCAGCACCCCGGCCAGGGACACCGGGAGCTGCTCGCCCGCCAGGGCGACCTCGGCGACCGGGCCGGCCTGCACCGCCTGCTCGCGTACCAGCGCGTCGATCAGCTCGCGGACGTACAGCGGATTCCCCGCCGCCTGCGCCGTCAGCCGCCGCAGCCCGTCCCCCGGCGGCGCGCCGATGATGGCGGTGACCAGGTCGGTCACGTCCGTTTCGGGCAGCCGGGCCAGCGTGATCACCGCACCGCCACGGCGCGCCACGGCCGCGCGGGCCTGCTGCACTTCCGGCTGGAGGGGTGCGGGCCGGCACGTTCCGACCAGCAGCAGCCGCAGCTGGCCGATGGAGGCGGCCAGCTGGTGCCAGACCAGCAGCGACGCCTCGTCGGCCCACTGCAGGTCGTCCACTACCAGGACTACGGGAGCGGCCGCGCACAGCTCGTCCACCAGCGTGACCAGTACCTCTACACCGGTCGCGGACACATCCCAGCCGACCGGCAGCTCGTGGCGCCAGTCCCGCAGCAACCCGGCGGCGCGGGCCCGCCGCGGATCCGGCGAACCCGTCCGCACGCCCAGGCAGTCCAGCATGACCCGCAGCGGCAGCCGCCCGCTGAGCTGGTCGGCCATCGCCCAGCCGCTGTCCCACTGCGGATCGCCGCCCGCCAGGGCCTCGGCCACCAGAGCCGACTTGCCGATACCGGGCTCGCCCTCGACCCAGACCACCGATCCGGCGCCGTCACGGAGCGCCGCTACGGCGGTCCGCAGAACGCCGAGCTCTTGCCCGCGGCCCACCCAGTGCGACGGCAGCCCGGTCGGCCCCATAGGCCTAGCGTATGCCTCCTGGTACCGGGTCCGGGCGGGCGCGCCGTAGGTTGCCTGGTGCTGTCGTCACGGCCGGACCGCGGGTGTCGTCACTGAAGGACCGGGGGTGTCGTCATCTGACCACTGTGAGCGGGCGGGCCCAAACGGTTTCCTTGAGGTATGCCCGGACGACGGGCACGGATCCCACCAGTCCGCCGCTCAGCCCCAGGAGATCGCAATGACCCAGGTCACGATGCCGGACCGTGCCGGCCTGAACACCGCGGACCTGGCCGCCGCGGTGCTGGCGCTGGAGGCGCGCAAGGCACTGCTGGCCGGTGCCGTGGCCGCGCTGGCGGCCCCGGATCATCTCGCGGCCGGGCTGTTCGAGGCCGCGCTGGCGGACCCGGGGGCGCGGCAGTGGCCGTTCGACCTCGCCCGGGTGCACCTGCTGTACGGGGAGTGGCTGCGCCGGTCCCGCGAGGTCATCCGGGCCCGGCCGCATCTCCAGCTGGCGCTGGCCGATTTCGAGCTGCTGGGCGCGGCCGCCTGGGCCGAACGGGCGGCCGCCGAGCTGGCCGCCACCGCGCCCACCCGGCGGAAGGCGGGGACGGAGGAACCGCTGACCGCACAGGAGCTGCAGGTCGCGGAGCTGGCGGCGGCCGGGCTGACCAACAAGGAGATCGCCGGCCGCCTGTACATGTCGCACCGCACGGTTAGCTCGCACCTGTACCGGGTCTTCCCCAAGCTCAGCGTCAGCTCCCGCGCCGGGCTGCGCGACGCGCTCAGCCGCCAGGACGGGCCGGCCCGGTTCATCTCCAGGAGGACTGGACAAGTGGCATGAGCTGGCTGCGGTTGGCCACGTAGCTGAGCTGTACGCGGGCCCGCCCGGCCGAGGGCACGGGCCTGCAGCAGCGGGGGGCAGCTCGCCTTCCGCGGCGCCGAAGGCGCCTTCGGTCAGCTCGCCGGCTTCGGCCTGTAACGGACCCTCAGCCGCCGGGGACGCGCCCTCAACCTCCGGGGTGCGCCGGACCCGGGGCGGCGAGTGCGGGGGCGGGGGAGGCCGCGCCTTCGTTCGGGCTGTCCGCGGCGTTGACCTTCTCCGGCGGCACTGGCGGCACCCGCGGCACTGGCGGCACCCGCGGCGGGAGCTGCTGGCCGCGTGCGGCCAGCAGCACCGTCCGGATCGCGATGTAGCCGATGAAGACGGTGATTATGGCCAGGATCGCCGTCGCGTAGGCGGCCGCGGGCGAGAACCGCAAGGCCAGGAACCGGGGCAGTATCCGCACCTGGACCAGGATCATCAGCACGGCGTAACCCGCGAGCGCCTGGGCCAGGTAGTCGGTCCGGCCGCCGGCCAGCGCGAAGTAGGCGACCCCGGCCACCGCGGGCGGGGCGAGCTCGAGCGCCAGCGTGGGGACGAGCGCGGGCGCCAGGGAGCGGTGGAAGAACAGCCGGTTCAAGATCGTGGAGCCGATCAGCAGCCAGCTCAGCAGTCCGCCGATGACCAGCGTCAGCACCAGGAACACGACCACCAGGGCCTGGCCCGCGGCGAACGCGGGGACCGACAACGTGGTCGCCAGCAGCATCCCGGTTATCGGCGGCCAGAGCATCAGTTATCTGACGAGGCCGGTCAGGACGCGGCCTGGCTGGCACTGGGCTGGCTGGCACTGGGCTGGCTGGCACTGGGCTGGCCGGCACTGGGCTGGCCGGCACTGGGCTGGCTAGTACTGGCCGTCCCGGCCCGCTCGGCGTCCCGGTTCCGGCGCAGCACCCGGATGAGCTGGGCGACCCGCCCGGCGCGGATGTCCTCCCGTTCGGCCGGAACGGTGCCGCCCCAGATGCCGTGCCGGCCCGCCGTCCAGTTGCGCAGCGCCAGTTCCAGGCACTCCTGGCGGACCGGGCAGGCCTCGCAGACCGCGATGGCCGCCGCCGCCTCGCGCCGGGCCGCGGCCGCGGGGGCGCTGACCGGGTACCAGTCATCCGGGCTGAGCGCGCTGGCGGTGCAGGCGCCCTGTCCCCGGACAAGTCCCCACAGTCCGCGGTCGGTCACGGTGAAGCCCCGGGTAATCACGTTAGACAGGTTCATGAAGCCAGCTTGGGGGCGGCGGGGGCAGCCTGGAATCCGTCAGTCGACTGCATCTGCGAGCGGCTGGGTTATGGTCAGAACATGGACAAGGTGGTAGCGCGCGCCGGTG
Organism: Trebonia sp.; assembly: GCA_036406335.1. Lineage (GTDB taxonomy): Bacteria > Actinomycetota > Actinomycetes > Streptosporangiales > Streptosporangiaceae > Trebonia. Next base: position 2,729 of record DASWUW010000895.1, on the reverse strand, counting down.
CAGCCGTCGCTGACATCCCCGACGGCGCCACGCTGGCGGTGGGCGGATTCGGGCTCTGCGGGATCCCCTCGGCGCTGATCCAGGCGGTGCTGGAGGCCGGGACGCATGACCTCCAGGTGGTCTCCAACAACGCGGGCGTGGACGACTGGGGTCTCGGACTGCTGCTGGGCGCGCGGCGGCTGCGCCGGGTGGTGGCCTCCTACGTAGGGGAGAACAAGGAGTTCGCCCGGCAGTACCTGGCGGGCGAACTCGAGGTGGAACTGACCCCGCAGGGCACGCTGGCCGAGCGGATGCGGGCCGGCGGGTCCGGTATCGCGGCGTTCTACACCCGGACCGGGGTGGGGACCCAGGTGGCCGAGGGCGGCATGCCCTGGCGTTACGACTCCGGCGGCGGGGTCGCGCTGGCCTCGCCGCCCAAGCCCACTCAGGAGTTCGACGGGCTCGAGTACGTGCTCGAGCGGGCTATCACGGCTGACTTCGGGCTGGTCCGGGCGTGGAAGGGCGACCGGCACGGCAACCTGGTCTACCGGGACGCGGCCCGCAACTTCAACCCGCTGGCCGCGATGTGCGGGCGGGTGACCATCGCCGAGGTAGAGCACCTGGTGGAGCCGGGCGAGCTCGACCCCAACGAGGTGCAGACCCCCGGCGTGTACGTGCAGCGGGTGGTCGCCCTTACCCCGGAGCAGGCGGAAGACAAGCGGATCGAGCGGCGCACGGTGCGGGGGAGCAGCTGATGAGCTGGACACGCGAGCAGATGGCGGCCCGGGCGGCGGCGGAGCTGTCCGACGGCGACTACGTCAACCTGGGGATCGGGCTGCCCACGCTGGTGCCCAACTACGTGCCGGACGACGTGGAGCTGGTGCTGCAGTCGGAGAACGGCATCCTCGGGGTCGGCCCCTACCCGGACGAGGCGCAGGTGGACCCGGACCTGATCAACGCGGGCAAGGAAACCGTCACCGTGCGCCGCGGGGCCTCGTTCTTTGACTCCGCGACCAGCTTCGGCATGATCCGCGGGGGGAAGATCGACGCCGCCATCCTCGGTGCGATGCAGGTGTCCAAGGACGGCGACATCGCCAACTGGATGATCCCCGGCAAGATGGTCAAGGGCATGGGCGGCGCCATGGACCTGGTGCACGGGGCGAAGAAGGTCATCGTGCTGATGGAGCACACCGCCCGGGACGGTGCCTTCAAGATCGTGGATGAGTGCTCGCTGCCTTACACCGGCAAACGGGTGGTGCAGCGGATCATCACCGACCTGTGCGTCCTCGACATCACCGCCGGCGGCCTGGTGCTGGCCGAGCTCGCCCCCGGGGTGAGCGAGGACGAGGTCCGGGCCAAGACTCAGCCGCCGGTCAAGGTGCCCTGAGCCCGGTCCCGCTTCCCCCGAACGGAGCGCGGCGGTGCCCGTCGGCCAGCCGGACTGTGGATAACCTGTGGGCAACCTGTGGCCGGCGTGTGGACACCGCCCGGAATGCCGGGGATACCGCTGTGGTTAACCAGGCTGGCCTGTGGAGAACGTGAGTTGAAGCAAGAAGGTCCTGGATCGGGTAGTCTTGCCTAGTCGCCTGTGGCGGCGTACGGCGGAGTAGCTCAGCCAGGCAGAGCAAACGGCTCATAATCGTTGTGTCGCCGGTTCAAGTCCGGCCTCCGCTACCCATTCAGGTCCACCGTTCCAGTCTCTCGTTAGAAAGGCACTCCATCGTGGCTGCCACCGATGTCCGGCCCAAGATCACGCTGGCTTGCCAGGAGTGCAAGCACCGCAACTACATCACCAAGAAGAACCGGCGCAACGACCCGGACCGTCTTGAGCTCAAGAAGTTCTGCCCGAACTGCCGCTGCCACACCGAGCACCGCGAGACCCGCTAGCCGGCACCGGGGAGCGAGCCAGTCGTGGCGCTGAACCCCGAATACGCCGGACGGGTCTACGGGCCAGGTGAGCCTTACGAGGTCAGCCGGGTCAAGATCGCCGATTTCGCCGACGCGGTCGGCGAGCCGAGCGAGCTGTGCCGCGACCGGGAAGCCGCCCTCAAGGCGGGCTACCCGGAGGTGATCGCGCCCCCGACGTTCGCCGTCGTGATCAGCATGAAGGCGGCGGGCGCAGCCACCGGCGACCCCGGACTCGGCCTCGACTACTCGATGGTCGTGCACGGTGAGCAGAGCTTTCGCCACTCCCGCCCGCTGCACGCGGGCGACGTGGTGACCGCGACGACCACGATCGAGTCCATCCGGTCCCTCGGTGCGCTGTCGATGCTGGTCACGTCCACCGACCTGGTAGCCGCCGGCGGCGAGCACGTCTGCACCGCGCGGTCCATGCTGGTCGAGCGGGCGGCGGAGGCGAGCGGATGAGCGCCCGCTACGACAGCGTCGAGAAGGGCACCGAGCTGCCTGCCCGTTCCTACCGGGTCACCCGGCTGGACCTGGTCAAGTACGCCGGCGCCTCGGGTGACTTCAACGTCATCCACTGGAACGAGCGGGCCGCCCGCTCGGTGGGGCTGCCTAACGTGATCGCGCACGGCATGTACGCGATGGCGCAGGCGGGCCGGTTCGTCACCGAATGGGCCGGCGGCGACCCCGGCGCGGTCACCGACTTCGGCGTCCGGTTCTCCGCTATGGTCCCGGTTCCGGACGACGACCCGTCTTCCGGGAAGACCGGGGGTGCGACCATCGAGTTCAGCGGCAAGGTCCTGGAGAAGCTGGACGGCAACCGGGTGACGGTCGACATCCTGGCC
>DASWUW010000894.1:0-5284 GCA_036406335.1 Trebonia sp. | reverse complement strand
GGGATCGGCGTCGCCGGGCTGGCCGCCCTCGGGTTCTCGTTCATCGAGGTCGGGACCGTGACCGCGCGCCCGCAGCCGGGGAACCCGCGGCCGCGGATGTTCCGCTTTCCCCAGGAGCGGGCGCTGGTCAACCGGATGGGGTTCAACAACCGGGGAGCGGCGGCGCTGTCCGCCCGGCTGCGCGCGCTGCGCCGCCGCCCGGGCTTCCGCCCGGTCATCGGGGTCAACATCGGCAAGTCCAAGGCGGCCGCCGAAGCCGAGGCCGTCGCCGACTACGCGGCCAGCGCCCGCCTGTCGCCGACGTCGCCGACTACGTGGTGGTGAACGTCAGCTCCCCCAACACGCCGGGGCTGCGCGGCCTGCAGGCGACGGGCAAGCTGGGCCCGATCCTGGTCGCGGTCCGCACCGCGCTGGACCAGGCCTCGCCCCGCCGCCGGGTTCCCCTGCTGGTCAAGATCGCTCCTGACCTGACCGACCAAGACGTCGACGCGGTGGCCGACCTGGCCCTGGAACTCGGGCTGGACGGGATCATCGCGACCAACACCACGACCTCACGTGACGGCCTGCTGGACAGCGCCGCGGTCGCGGACGCCGGACCCGGGGGCCTGTCCGGCGCGCCCCTGAAGCAGCGCTCGCTGCAGGTGCTGACCCGGCTGTCCGACCGGTGCGGCAAGCGCGTCACGCTCATCGCGGCCGGCGGCATCGAGACCCCGGCGGACGCGGAGGCCCGGCTGGCGGCCGGGGCGACCCTGCTGCAGGCCTACACCGCCTTTGTCTACGAGGGCCCGTTCTGGCCCAGCCGGCTGCAGCGCGGCCTGGGCGCGCGCCTGCGCTCCGGCAAACCCTGAGACCGTGCCTGGCGGCAGGACTGGCGGGCCGGGGGCGGTCAGCGGGCCGGGGGGGCCATGCCCAGCAGCGGGGTCTTCAGCTTCTCCAGCCGCTGCAGGGCGGCGATGACGCTGCGGAAGTGGTCCCGGGTGAGCTGCTCGGCCGCGGCGGCGTCGCCCGCGAGCACCGCCTCGACGATCTCGTAGTGCTCCCCGGCGCCCTCGGCGAAGCGGCCCGGCAGCAGGCTCACGTGGAACTGGTAGCGCACGTCCTGGTACCGGAGCCGGTTCAGGATGGTGTCCGCGGTCTGCTGGGCGGCGATGTGGCGGATCCGGGCGTGCATCTCGTCGCTGATCCGGCTGTCGGCGAGCATGTCGCCCCGGCTTACCGCTTCCCGCATCTCCCGGGTCAGCGCCCGGAGCTCAGCGTGGTCCGCCTCGGTGGCCCGCACCGCGGCCTTCGCGGCGCACAGCCCCTCGACGACGGCGCGCACCTCGGTGATCTCGACCGCCTCGGCGTGGGTGACCGGGCGGACCAGGGCGCTGCGGTTACGCGGGCGGATGATCAGGCCCTCGTTCTCCAGCAGCACCAGGGCCTGCCGGACCGCGCCCCGGGAGGTGTCGTAACGGGCCGCGATCTCGGTCTCGACCAGCCGGTAGCCGGGAGCGAGGCTGCCCCGGTAGATCTCGAGCCGCAGCTTGTCGAGCAAGCTCACGGTCTCGGGCAAGCCTGGTTGGGTGTCCTTGGGTGTAGGCACGCTAGCCTCTCGCACGAGTTGCCGCACAACCGGGTGACAGTAGAGTCCAGAGTGACCGGACTCTCCGCCATGATCACGGAATTCCTTAGCTTATGGAACTACTTGGGCCATATGGGATTTCGCCGGCGTGGCCGCGGGCCGGCTGTGGGACACTGGCCAGCTATGCCGATCCAACTCACCTCGGTGGCGGTCTACTGCGGCTCCAACTGGGGAAACGACCCGGCTTACGGGCAGGCCGCCGCGGCTCTCGGCCGGACGCTGGCCGGCCGGGGCATCCGGCTGGTCTACGGAGGCGGCCACGTCGGGCTGATGGGCGCCGTCGCCGACGCGGTGACCCAGCACGGCGGCGAGGCATACGGCGTGATCACCGAGGCGCTGGAGGCGCGGGAGCTGGCGCACCGGGGGCTGGACCGCCTGGAGGTTGTCGGGACCATGCACGAGCGCAAGCAGGCGATGGCGGACGCGGCGGACGCGTTCATCATGCTGCCGGGCGGGTTCGGCACCTTCGACGAGTTCTTCGAGGTGGTCACCTGGACGCAGCTCGGCATCCACGCCAAGCCGTGCGGGGTCCTCGACGTGGCCGGCTACTTCGCGCCGCTCCGGGCGCTGGCCGACGGCGCGGTCAGCGCCGGGTTCGTCCAGCCCGCGCACGGCGACATGATCGTGATCGACGACGATCCGGCCCGGCTGCTCGACCGGCTGGCGGAATGGGCGCCGGTCACCGTGAGCAAGTGGCTGGACAGCTCCCAGCGCTGAGCGCCGCCCGCAGCCGGCGACGGGTCACCGTGGCCGGACCACAACCCGGGCCGGGCCCGGGTGTCCGCCGGGACAGCCGGCCGTATCCGCTGAACCCGGGTTATTGCTTCGGGGCGCTTCAGGGATCAGGCTCGGTACTGTGTCAGAGCAGACAGCTTCCCGGGTTGCCTTCATTCCGGTGCCCGAGCCGGGCCTGAGCCCGGAGACGGTCGTCACCCGGGCCCGGGCGCTGATCCCGGAGATCCGCGCGCAGGCGGACGCGGCGGAGAAGGCAGGCCGGCACACGCCCGAGCTGGACCGGAAGTTCACCGAGGCCGGGTTCTACCGGATCCTGCAGCCCCGGCGGTTCGGCGGCTACGCGTTCGGCATGGACACCTTCTGGAAGGTGATCATGGCCGTGGCCGAGGGCGACGCCGGCACCGCCTGGGGACTCTGCCTGGGCGCGCACCACGCGCCCGGGCTGGCGGCCTGGTTTCCCGAGGAGGGGCAGGCCGAGCTGTTCGGCCCGGCCGGGAACTTCAAGTGCCCGCACCGCGCCGCCCCGATGGGCACCGCCACGCCGGTGGACGGCGGGTACGTCGTCAACGGCCAGTGGGACTACTGCTCCGGGGTCGGTTACGCCACCCACTTCATGTGCAACACGCTGGTCCCCGGCCGGGAGACGGAGGGGCCGCTCACCGTCTGCACCCCGATCGAGAACGTGACCGTCCTGCCCGACTGGGGCGACGGCAACATCATCGGGCTGAACTCCAGCGGGTCCAACTCGGTACGGGCGGACCACGTGTTCGTCCCGGATTACTGCACCTGCTCGGGGAACTGGACCAGGAACACCACCCGGGCCGCGCCCGGCATGTACCTGCACGACGACCCGCTGTTCTGCGGCCGGATCTACGCGATGTACCACGCCGGGCTGGTCATCCCGGTGATCGGCGCGGCCAAGGGCGCGCTGCACGAGTACGAGACGATCCTGAAGACCAGGAACACCTACTTCGCGCCGGTCGTGCCCCGGTACACGGTGGAGGAGTACCAGCGGCACTACGGGCAGGCCCGGGCGCTGACCGACTGCGCCGAGGCGGTCATCGCGCAGTGCGGCCAGCGGTACATGGAGCTGGCCCGGCGCTGGCACCAGACCGGGGAGCCGTTCACCCGGGAAGACGACGCCGAGATGTACTCGATGATCCAGGTCGCCGCCCGGATGGCTATCGACGCGACCACCGAGCTGTTCGGCGCGGCCTCCTCCTCGGCGGCCAAGCGCGGCAGCGCCCTGCAGCGGCACTACCGGGACAGCGCCGTCTACCTAGGGCACATCTCCGCCCGCCACGACATCGTGTCGGCCGAGGTCGCCCGGCTGCACTTCGGCCTCCCGGACAGCCTGTTCTAGCTCACCCGCCGAGCCCGGCCGCTCCGCGCCGGGCCGCCTGACGCCCGAGGAGACCCGCCGATGACGCGACGCGACGCACCGCCGTTCCGGGCCGACCACGTCGGGTCGCTCCTGCGGCCCGCGGCGCTGCTGGCCGCCCGGGACGCCTTCGCCTCGGGAAAAACCGGCGGCGCCGGGATCAGCGCGGCCGAGCTGACCGCGGCCGAGGACGACGCGATCCGGGCGGCGGTCAAGCTCCAGGAGGACGCCGGGCTGCGGGCCGCGACCGACGGGGAGTTCCGCCGCGAGCAGTGGCACGCCGACTTCCTGTACGCGATACCCGGCATCGACCGGGGCGAGCTCGGGCCCGCGCTGCCGGTGTACCGGCCGGACGAGACCATCCACTGGGCCCCGAACGCGACGCTGGTCACGGACAAGGTGCACCTGGACCAGACCATCTTCGGCGAGCACTTCACGTTCCTGAAGAACACCGTCACCACGGCCGTCCCCAAGATCACCGTCCCCTCCCCCAGCATGGTCCACTTCCGGGTCGACCTGGCGCCCGGCCTGTACAGCGGGCCGGAGGAGTACCGGGCGGACGTGGCCGCGGTGTACGCCGCCGAAGTAGCCGGGCTGTACGCGCTCGGCGCCCGCTACGTGCAGTACGACGACACCATCTTCGCGTTCCTGAACGACCCGGGCTGGCGGGCCAGTATGGCCGGCACGGTGGACGTCGGGCGCCAGCACGAGATCAACGTCGAGGTGATCAACTCCTCGCTCCGGCACAAGCCGGCCGACCTGGCCGTCACCCTGCACATGTGCCGGGGCAACTACCGGTCGGCCTGGTTTTCCTCCGGCGGCTACGACTACGTCGCCGAGGCGGTGTTCGGCGGGCTCGAGGTCGACGGGCTGTTCCTGGAGTACGACGACGAGCGGTCCGGGTCGTTCACGCCGCTGCGCTTCGTCCCGGACGACCAGACCGTGGTGCTCGGCCTGGTGACCACCAAGACGCCCGGACTCGAGTCCAAGGACACGCTCAAGCGGCGGATCGAGGAGGCGTCCCGCTACGTGGACCTCGAACGGCTCTGCCTGTCCGGGCAGTGCGGGTTCGCCTCCACGGTGGAGGGCAACGTGCTCACCCTCGACGAGGAGAAGGCCAAGCTCGACCTCATCGTGGAGGTCGCCGACGAGGTCTGGGGCTAGCCCGGCTGGCATAATGAAGCCCGTGTCGGCAGAGGAAATCGATCAGTACCTGGACGCGCTGGAGGAGCCGAAGCGAGCGACGCTGGCCCGGCTGCGCCAGACGATCAGCGAAGTCCTCCCCGAGGCCGAGCAGGGCCTGTCCTACGGCCTGCCGGCTTTCCGGGTGGGGGGAAAGACGATCGCCGGGTTCGCCGCGTTCAAGCACCACCTGAGTTACCTGCCGCACAGCGGCTCGGTCTTCCCCCAGCTCGAGGACGAACTGCGGGGTTACTCGATCTCCACCGGGGCGCTGCGCTTCGACATCGGCCGCCCGCTGCCCGCGCCGCTGGTCGAGAAGCTGATCGCGGTGCGACTGCGGCAGGCCTTCCCCGGCTGATACC
>DASWUW010000893.1:0-3704 GCA_036406335.1 Trebonia sp. | reverse complement strand
AGGCGGCCAGAACGGCCAGCCCGGCGGTGATCAGGCGGCGGGGCGGGCGGGCCCCGGGCGCCCAGGTCCCGGCCTCGTCGGCACTGTCGCGCTCGCGGTCCATGAACCTCACGTTAAATGCGGTAGTTACCATAATGATATGTGCGGGATCGATGTCCGCCAATGCGGGTTCCGCCGTGGATCGCCGCGTCCCGCGCCCGGACAGCGCTGCGGCGTTAAACCCGGCTAGGTTGATCTGTAATGTCGGTGATGACAGCGAGACCACGCCATCCGGCGGCGGTTCCTCTAGCGCGAAGCGGAGATTCAGTATGAGCCTGACTATTGGCGACATCGCCCCGGACTTCACCGCGGAGTCCAGCGAGGGCACGATCAGCCTCCACGAGTGGCTCGGCGACTCGTGGGGTGCGATCTTCTCGCACCCGAAGGACTTCACCCCGATCTGCACGACCGAGCTCGGCGCCCTGGCCAAGATCAAGCCGGAGTTCGACAGGCGCGGCGTGAAGATCCTGGCCCTGTCGGTCGACCCGGTCGAGAAGCACGCCGACTGGGCCGCCGACATCGAGAAGTCACAGGGCACGGCGCCGAACTACCCGCTGGTCGGCGATGTTGACTTCGCCGTCTCCAAGGCCTACGGGATGCTCGGCGCCGACGTCAGCGGCGACCCGTCGGACCGGACGGCGGCCGACAACCAGACCGTGCGCGGCGTCTTCATCATCGGCCCGGACAAGAAGATCAAGCTGATCATGCTCTACCCGATGACGACGGGCCGCAACTTCGACGAGATCCTCCGGGTCATCGACTCCCTGCAGCTCACCGCGAAGAACAAGGTCGCCACCCCGGCGAACTGGAAGCAGGGCGACGACGTGGTCATCGCCAGCTCGGTCAGCAACGACGCGGCCAAGGACATCTTCGGCAGCTGGGAGTCGCCGCTGCCTTACCTCCGGATCGTCCCCCAGCCGTCGTCCTGACCTGACCGCAGCGGGAGGGGAGCGGCCGCGGTCCGGAGGCGGGCTACCACCTCGGCCACCGTGTCCAGCGCGCTGGTGGCCGCGATATCCCGGCGCAGACGGCTCGCCTGGCGGCCGTATTCGCCGTCGCCCAGCAGGTCGCGTACCGCGGCCGCGACCGCCGCGCCGTCCGGGGTGCCGCTGCGCAGGTCGATTCCGCACCCGTTGTAGGCCACGCGCGCCGCGATCTCGGCCTTGTCGGCGGTGTCGCCGGCCACGATCAGCGGCACCCCGTAGGCCAGCGCGTGCTGGACGCCGCTGTAGCCGCCGTTCGTCACCATGACGTCCACCAGCGGCAGCAGCCGGTCGTAGGGCAGGAACTCGGCGATGCGCGCGTTGGCGGGCACTGGCCCGGGCACCGCGCTGGCCGGCCGGCCGCCAGTGCTGACCACGACCAGGACGTCGTCAGCGGCCAGGCCGCGGATGGCCGGCCCGGCCAGCCGCCCGAGATCAGCGTTGTCCCAGGTGCCCTGGGTGACGTGCACGACGGTGCGGGCCGCGGCCAGGTCGGGCCACCATTCCGGCAGCGCCGCGGCGGGCGCCGGAGCGGGCAGCACCGGCCCGGTGAAGATGACCGAGTCCGGCAGGTCCGTCCGCGCGTACTCCAGGGCCGGCACTGAAAGCTGCAGCATCCGGTCGGCCAGGCGGGGCCAGTCGGACAGGAACACCGGGAGGGGGCCGCTGCCGAGTTCGCCCAGGACCCGCCGGGCGCGGGCCTGCGTCCCGCCGAGGAGCACGTGCTGGACCACCCAGTTCATCCGGCGGTAGTCCACCCCGGCCTCCGGCGGCCAGGCCACGCCGAACGGTGCGGTGTCGGTGCTGGAGAGCATGAGCGGCGTCATGTTGCAGACGATGACGGGCGGGCGCGCCGTCGGGCCCAGCAGCAACGGCAGCACCCCGGTGAAGCCGACGTCCACCAGGACCGCCTCGAAGCCGCCGGCGGTGCCGGCGCCGGGAGCGGCGGCACCGGCGAGCACCGCGGTCAGCGCCCGGAACTGCGCCGCCATCGGCGTGATGAACAGCGACCGCATGTCAGCGCGGCCGCGCTGCCACCGGCGCACCGTCCGCGGGACCGGCGGCCGGTCCAGCGGCACCGTCGCCGGCTGGCCGCTGGTCACGCCGCCGGGCGGCAGCGGCCGGAACCGCAGGCCCGCCGACTCCACCGGCCCGGCGAAGCGCGCGCCGGTCAGCATCTCCACCTCGTGCCCGCACTGCACCAGGTGCTGTCCGATGCGGATCATCGGCATCACGTGCCCGGGAACCGCGCTGACCGCCAGCAGGTAACGGTTCACCCGGCTACGGTAACGGTCAGCGGCCGGCTTTGCGGCCTTTCTTGCGCGCCGCCCGCTGGGATACGGAGGTGACCGCGGAGTCGGCCTGGTGCAGCGCCTTCGCCGTCCGGGTGGACGGGTCACGGCGGTCAGCGGCCAGCGCCAGGCGGTGGACCAGCGCCCGGCCCAGCGGGAGGGCGACGGCCAGCAGCAGCCACATCCGCAGGCGCCGGGTGAAAAATACCCACATGCTCGAGATCCTTTCGTCGTCTGGCAAGGTCTCTCGGGTACCCGCCTGGTCCCGGGCTAATCACCTCCCGGGCCGGACCCGGGCCGCGGGGTGCGTGACAATAGCCGGATGGGGCGTGACATTCAGGCAGTCGAGATCAGCGGCGAGGACCGGCGGGCCTACGACGATAAGCTGCGGCGCTCGCTCGACGTGCTCACCCGGATGCTGCGCGAGCGGACGTTCGCAGCCGGCCCGTCGCAGGTGGGCCTGGAGATCGAGCTGGCCCTGGTCGGCGGGCAGACGGCACCGTCCATGAGTAACCAGCAGGTGCTGGACGCGATCACCGACCCGGACTGGGAGACGGAGCTCGGGCAGTTCAACCTGGAGGTCAACGTCCCGCCCCGGCCGCTGTCGGGGAATGCGCTGGCGGAGCTGGAGCAGCAGATCCGGGCCCGCCTCAACGCCGCCGACGAGAAGGCGCGCGGGGCCGGCAGCCGCCTGATGATGATCGGCATCCTGCCCACGCTGGGCGAGCAGCACATGAGTGAGCGGGCCCTGTCGGCCAACGAGCGCTACCGGGTGCTGAACGAGCAGATCCTGGCCGCCCGCGGCGAGGACCTGCGCATCGAGATCGACGGCGCGGAGCAGCTGCTGACCTACGCCGACAGCATCACCCCGGAGGCCGCCTGCACCAGCGTGCAGCTGCACGCCCAGGTCAGCCCGGAAAACTTCGCCTGCTACTGGAACGCCGCCCAGGCCATCGCCGGCGTCCAGGTCGCGGTCGCGGCCAACTCGCCGTTCCTGTTTGGCCGGCAGCTGTGGCACGAAACCCGGATCCCCCTGTTCCAGCAGGCCACCGATACCCGCCCGGAGCAGCTGAAGCGCCAGGGCGTGCGGCCGCGGGTCTGGTTCGGCGAACGCTGGATCACCTCGGTCACCGAGCTGTTCGAGGAGAACCTCGAGTTCTTCCCGGCGCTGCTGCCGATCTGCGACGACGAGGACCCGCTGGCGGCGCTGGAGCGCGGCGCCGTCCCCCAGCTGGGTGAGCTGAGCCTGCACAACGGGACGGTCTACCGCTGGAACCGCCCGGTCTACGCCGCCGTCGACGGCCGCCCGCACCTGCGGGTGGAGAACCGGGTGCTGCCCGCCGGCCCGACGGTGGCCGACGTGCTGGCCAACGCCGCGTTCTACTACGGC
>DASWUW010000892.1:0-11387 GCA_036406335.1 Trebonia sp. | reverse complement strand
GTCCGCAGCTCGTGGCTGACGTTGGCCCAGAACCGGTTCTTGGACTCCGACGCGGCCCGCAGCTGCTCTGACTTCTCGTCCAGTTCCGCGTACAGCGCCACCACGCCGCGGTTGGTCTGCTCCAGTTCGTCGGACAGCTCGCTGTAGAGCGCCATCACCCCGCGGTTGGTTTCCTGGAGCTCGGCGTTGAACAGCTGAAGCTGCTCCTTCTGCCGGGTGGCGTCCTCCAGGGCCGCGATGAGGTCCTCGTTGTTACGCCGCAGTTCGTCCAGCGCCGACTCCGGGTGCAGGGCCGCCAGCCGCTCACGGACGGCGGACAGGTCGGCGGCGGAGTGCTGCGGACGCCGTTTCGTCATCCGCACCACCCGTCCTTCGGCTACGGCGGTGTCCATCAGCCGGGCCGCCGCGGTGATTCCCCCCGCGGCCGGCTCTCCGCTGACCGTGACCGTCAGCACGAGGCCGCGCTGGTCCGCGCCGAAGGCGATGACGGCGGTCTGCCCGAGGGTGACCGCGCTCCGGCTGACCTCGCTCAGCGCGGTCGCCACCCGCACCTGGTCCTGGTGGTCGAGGCCGAGCCCGGCGGCCAGCTCGCGACCCAGCCCGCGCGCGGCGAAGACGCCGGGCAGGTCCCGGACGCTGAGGCGGGCGAGATCGTCGGTCACGGCCTCAGCACCAGCACGCCGGCGTCGTCGCGGTGCGATCCAGCCTGAGCTAGCAGCGTGGCCGCGATGACCAGCGGGTCCCGTGCGTTGAGGCCGGGCAGCGCGGCCGGATCCCAGCGGGCGCTGAGGCCGTCCGAGTGCAGGATGACCGCCGCGCCGGGCGGGGCGGCGTAGTCGAACTGCCGGATGGTGCGGGCCTGGTGGCCGACGATCCCCGGGACCGAGAGCATGCCCTTGCGGCCGCCGCCGGCCAGAATTGTCGCCGCGATGTTGCCCAGCCCGGCGTACCGGACCGCCTGGCCCGCCACCTGGACCACGCCGATGGCACCGCCGCGGGTGTGCCCGAGCCTGCGGTGCGCCCGCTCGACCAGCGCCGCGGGCTCGGCCGCGGGGGCTTCCAGGACCGCCGCCACCGCTTCCAGGGCCGCGCGGGCGGCCAGCGGGCCGTGGCCCAGGCCGTCGCACAGCACCCCGGTCACGGTGCCGTCCGTCCCGGCCGCGCCGAAGACGTCACCGCACTCGGTCTCCCCGGTGATCGGCCGGACCAGGCCGGCGGAGCGCGGGCCGGGGCCCGGCCGGCGCTCCGGCCAGAACCGGGCCACCAGAGCGGTGCCGCGGCCCGGCACCGCGTACAGGTCGCAGAAGTCGGCCAGGCGCTGGATGGTGCCCAGCCCGATGCCCAGGGTGCCGCTGGTGGAGTGGCCGTCGCGCAGCGCCGCGCCCGGGTCCTGCATCCCCGGGCCGGCGTCGATGGCGACCAGCTCGATACCCGGCCGGTCGCCTTCCCGGGTGATGCGCAGCAGCATCGACCCCTGGCTAGCGTGCTTATGCAGGTTGGTCGCGGCCTCGGTGACCGCCAGCGCCAGCTGGTCCGCGCGGATTTCCGGGAAGTCCAGCCGGCTGGCCAGCGCCTTGGCCGCGCTGCGGCAGGCGGCGGCGGCGCTGGGATCCTCGACCCGCACCCAGCGCTGGTCGCCCGGTGCCTGGGCGACGAGCTCCCAGTTCACCGCGACCACTTGACGACGGTGACGCTGGTTCCCGTCCCCGGCTTGGAGTTCAGCTCGAACTCGTCTACCAGCCGCCGCGCGCCGGACAGGCCCAGGCCGAGGCCGCCGCCCGAGGTCCAGCCGTCGGTGAGCGCCAGCTCCAGGTCGGGAATGCCGGGGCCTTCGTCGGTGAACTGCAGCCGGACGCCCTTGCGCCCGTTGGGTGACTTGACCGCCTCTAGCCGGGCCGCACCGCCGCCGCCGTACACCAGCGTGTTCCGGGCCAGCTCACTGGCCGCGGTCACCAGCTTGGTCTGGTCCACCAGGGACAGCCCGTTCTCGGCGGCCACGGTCCGCACCTGCTGGCGCACCCGGACGACGTCGTCGCCGGAACGGATCGGCAGCTCGTCCATCAGGACTTCCCGTTCAGGATCGCCAGGCCTTTCTCGGCGTTGAGCGCGGTGCGGACCCCGTTCAGCGACAGGCCGAGTTCGGTCAGCGTGATCGCCACCGCCGGGCGCATGCCGACGATGACCGTCTCGGCGTCGAACAGCCGCGAGATCGAGCCGATCATGGTCAGCATCCGGCCGATGAACGAGTCGACGATCTCGACCGCGGTGATGTCGATAATCACCCCGTGCGCGCCGGTAGCGGCCAGCTGGTCGGCCAGGTCTTCCTGCAGGCGCAGCACACTGTCATCCTGCAGGTCGATCTGGATCGAGACAAACAGTGTCTCCCCGATCTTGAGGATCGGCACTGTCTCCATCAGGCCTGCACTACCTTCAGCCCGGCCTGGCGCAGTGCCCGCGCGAGCGCGTCGGCCAGCGTCGCCTTGGTGGCGATGTCGCCGAACTCGATGCCGAGCGACACGATCGTCTGCGCGACCTGCGGCCGGATGCCGGAGATGGTGCACTCCGCCCCGAGCAGCCGGGCCGCGCTGACCGTCTTGAGCAGGTGCTGGGCCACCTCGGTGTCTACCGTCGGCACCCCGGTGATGTCGATCACCGCGTGGCTGGCCTGCGCCGCGACCAGCGTGTCGAGCAGCTTCTCCATCACCAGCTGGGTGCGGGCCGAGTCGAGCGTGCCGACCAGCGGGACGGCGATGATGCCGTCCCACAGCCGCAGCACCGGCGTGGACAGCTCCATCATGGCGGTGGACTGGTCGGCGATGATCTGCTCGCGCGCGGCCGAGTAGGCCTCGAAGGTACGCAGCCCGAGGTCGTCGACCATGCGGGAGAAGGCCAGGTATTCCGGCACCAGGTCCGCGGTGTCCGCCATCAGTTCGTAGACGGCGTCCTTGAGCGAGAACATGCCCAGTGCGGTCTCGCTCGGCGTGAACCCGTCCCGGGCCCGGGCCCGGGACAGCTCGTCCAGGGATGCCCGCAGCTCGCCCGCGGCATGTTCGTCGGCATCGGACAGCACCCGGATGACCAGCGAGAAGAGGTCACTGAGTTCGCGTCGCACCTCGTCGTGCGAGATCCGGCCGCGGATGCCCGCGACAACCAGCTCGGTCCAGCGGGTGACAACCTTGTCACGCTGGTCGCGCAGGTAGTCCGCCATGCGCCCCCGGGTACCGCCAACGTCCATGGCTGTGCATCCTATGCAGTAGTTAGTAACTGATAAAGCCCTAGTTCGCCCACCAGGCTACAGCGGGGCCGGCCGGGTGATCCGTGTCATCGGCTTACCTGTGACCTTAGTCCCGCGCGGTCGCCTTCCGACCTAGGGCAGGGTCATGTGCAGCCGGATGACCGTGCCGCCGGAGTCCGAGTGCAGCTCTACCCGGTCGCAGATCTGGCGGACGAGCCACAGGCCGTGCCCCCCGCCGGCGCCGAGGGGCGGCGGCTCGCTCCCGGCCAGCGGGTCGGTGATCACCCCGGCGTCGCGGATCTCGCAGACGACCTCGCCGTCGGCCCGCCAGATGTCCAGGGATCCCGGTGAGCGGGCATGCCGGACCGTGTTCGCGGCGAGCTCGCTGACCGCGATCACGAAGTCGACGACCCGGCTCTCCGGCAGGCCCGCGGCCCTGGCCTCTTTCTCCGCCAGGGCGCGGACCTCAGACAGGTTCGTGGTGTATACGAATGGCATGGCACCAGGGTTGGGCGGGACGGAGGGACGGTGCCCCGCGGATGCGGGGCCGTACTGGCTGACGTACCTGCTTCCCCGGGTGACGGTGCGGAAACTCCAGCACCAGCGCATGCTATCCGGTTGCCTAGGCGACGAGCGTCTTCACCGCCGCCGTCATCTCGGACAGGGCCTTTTTCGCGTCGGCGAAGTACATGCTGGTCTTGGGGTTGACGTACAGCTCGTTGTCGATGCCGGCGTAGCCCGAGCCCATGGAGCGCTTGATCACGATGATCGACCGGGCCTGGTCGACGTCCAGGATGGGCATGCCGGAGATCGCCGTGCCCGCCCGCCGGGCGGCCGGGTTGGTCACGTCGTTCGCGCCGATGACCAGCGCGACGTCGGCCCGGGCGAACTCCGGGTTGACCTCCTCCATTTCCCGTAGCAGGGGGTACGGCACGTTCGCCTCGGCCAGCAGCACGTTCATGTGCCCGGGCATCCGGCCCGCTACCGGGTGGATCGCGTAGGACACCTCGATGCCGCGCGACTCGAGCAGCGCCGCCAGCTCGGCCACGCCGTGCTGGGCCTGGGCCGCGGCCAGCCCGTAGCCGGGCACGATGATCACCTTGCTCGCGTAGGCGAGCTGGATCGCGGCGTCGTCGGCCGCGATCGAGCGGACCTGCACGTCGCCCGACACCGCGGCGGCGACGGCGGTGTCGCCGGTACCGAACCCGCCGACGATGATGTTGGCCAGGGAGCGGTTCATCGCGTCGGCCATCAGCTTGGTCAAGATCCCGCCCGACGCGCCGACCAGCGCGCCCGCCACGATCAGGGCCCAGTTCCCGACCACGAACCCGGCCATCGCGACCGCGGTACCGGTAAACGCGTTGAGCAGCGAGATCACCACCGGCATGTCCGCGCCGCCGATCGGCAGCACCATCATCACGCCAAACGCCAGCGCGGCGAGCACCAGGATGAGCAGTGCGGGCAGCGACGCCGTGGTGAACAGGAACGCGCCGGTCCCCAGCGTGACCACCGCGAGCACGACGTTGAGCAGCCGGCCGCCGCGGAAGACCACCGGCTGCCCGGTGACCAAGCCCTGCAGCTTGCCCGCCGCGATCAGCGAACCGGTGAACGTCACCGAGCCGATGATCACGTCGAGCACGGTAAAGACCGACGTCGAGCCGAGCACCCCGCCCGGGGTGGACTCGTCGTGGATGTACTCGTACACCGCGACCAGCGCCGCCGCCCCGCCGCCGACCGCGTTGAACATGGACACCAGCTGCGGCATGGCGGTCATCTGCACCGTGCGCGCGGAGTAGAGCCCGGCGGCCGAGCCCAGCAGCGCCCCGACGATCAGCACCGTCCAGCCCACCCCGGTGACCGACCCGTCGTGGATGAGCAGCACGAGCGTGATGATCACGGCGACGGCCATGCCCGCGGTGGAGACCTGGTTGCCCCGGCGCGCGGTGGCCGGGGAGTTCATCAGGTGCAGCCCGACGACAAAGCAGGCGGCCGCCAGTACGTAGACGAGCTGGATGTCGGTGGTGAAGGAGTCCATTACCGTCCCTCGTCCTTTGGCGCGGGGACCGCCTTGCGGCGGAACATCTTCAGCATCCGGCCGGTGACCACGTAGCCGCCGACCACGTTCGCGGCGGCGAAGAAGGCCGCGATGAAGGCGAGCACGTACCCGACCACGCTGTGCGCGGTGATGCCGATCAGCAGCGCGCCCGCGAGCACGATCCCGTGGATCGAGTTGGCCGCCGACATCAGCGGCGTGTGCAGGGTCGCGGGGACCTTGCCGATGACCTCGATGCCGACCAGCAGCGCGAGCACGAAGATGGTGAGGTCAGTGACTAGCGTGGCCGACATTGGCGTCTCCCAGCAGCTTGGCGACGGCGGGGTGGACCACCTCGCCGTCGCGGGCGATGACCACTCCCGCCTGGATGTCGTCGGTGGTGTCGACGTTCAGGGCCCGGTCTTCGGGCGGGCTGGTGCTGACCAGGTGCAGCAGCAGCGCGCTGATGTTCCTGGAGTAGGCGCTGGAGGCGGCGGCGGGCACCGAGGCCGCCAGGTTCTGCGCCCCCACGATCGTGACCCCGTTCGCGGTGACGACGGTTTCCCCGGGACGCGACCCGGCCACGTTGCCGCCGAGCGGACTCGAGCCCATGTCCACGATCACCGAACCGGATGCCATGGCCCGCACGGCGTCCTCGGTGACCAGCAGCGGCGGGCGCCGCCCGGGAACCTGCGCGGTGGTGATGACCACGTCCTGCCGGGCGATGTGCCCGGCCAGCTCGGCCTGCTGCGCGTCCCGTTCCTCCGGGGTGAGCTCGCGCGCGTAGCCGCCCTCGCCCGCGGCGCTGACCACCGAGGTCAGCTCGACGAAGGCCGCGCCCAGCGACTCGACCTCGCCCTTGGACGCGGGCCGCACGTCGTACCCGCTGACCTGGGCGCCGAGCCGCCGGGCGGTGCCGATCGCCTGCAAGCCGGCCACGCCGGCGCCGAGCACGAGCAGCTTGGCCGGCCGGGCGGTGCCCGCCGCGGTAATCATCAGCGGGAAGAACCGGGTGTAAGTGTCCGCCGCGACCAGCGCGGCCTTGTACCCGGCCACGCTGGCCTGCGAGGTCAGCGCGTCCATGCCCTGAGCGCGGGACAGCGTGCGGGGCAGGCCGTCGAGGGAGATCGCGGTGACCCCCCGCTCGGCCAGAGCGCAGGCCAGCTGCGGGTCGGTCAGCGGTGAGAGCAGGCCGATCAGGGCCTGTCCGGCCCGGAGCCGGTCCAGCGCCGCGGCGTCCGGCCGGGTCACCGTGAGCAGCACATCGGCGGTCGCGTACAGCTCGGCGGCGGGAACTACGGTCGCCCCGGCATCGGTGTAGGCCCGGTCGGGAAACCAGGCCTGGTCGCCCGCCCCCTGCTCAACCAGTACCTCAAGACCAGCCTGGGCCAGCCGGGGTACGGTCTCCGGCACGAGGGCGACGCGCCGTTCCCCGGGCGCGGTCTCCTTAACGACAGCCACCTTCATGGGCGTATCCCTGCCATCGCGGCACCCTTCTTCGCTTCGCGCTCGGCTGCGCCTCGAATCCGAGGCTAAGTCCGCGACCCGGAAAAGCGGTAGGACCGCCGATCCTCCGAAGTCCGCATTTTTAGCCGATTCGCGAAGATTGTTGTTTTTGCTGTTTCTGATGCCAGTCCCGCGGAAGGTGCGGCCTGTGCGTCAGTTGCCCCGTGATCATGCCCCCGAACGACGCCGGCTACGCCCGTAACCCTTACCGCGCCGCCCTTTCCAGGGTCCCCGGCCCGCCCCGCCTCCGGCCCGCCCCCGTCTCCGGCCCGCCCCGTCTCCGGCCGAGCCACCCGTCAGCGGTCACCTGGCGCTGCCGCCCTGCGGCGCAACTTCCGCCACTTCGTAGCTCGGCACCGGGCGGTACGGTTTGGCTCAGAACCCGGCGCCGCTCAAGTATCGACTCGAATACTTGGCGTTGACTCGAATGAAGTACCTCACGCCACAGTGCTGGCAACGTGACCGCTGCGTTGACCATTGCCAGCACGTAGCTAATGATCGCGGAAACTTTTCCCACCCCAGCGGGTAAAGGTCTCCGTCTACGGAAAGTTCCGGGCTCTGGCTCGAATAACGTGCAGGTAACGCTGCCGCGGCCGGCTTCCCGGGTTCTCCAGTCGCCGAAGACCCGTGATCGTGGGTCAAGAAGGGCGCATACCGCCGCTTTTGACCCACGATCACGAGAGCCGCATCGAGGGTGACCGCCCTGGTCGCTATCGGCACGAGATGTGAGCCAGAGCCCGGAAGGTTTGCTGTCGACGGAAATCTTCACCCCCTATGCGGGGTCGTATCTACCATGATCATGGATTCGGCACCGGCTGAGCGGAGCTGGGGGCGGGACCGGCATAGTAGAGCTCATGGATCAGCGTGCCCGGCCGCGCACGGCCGAACTGCTCGACCTCGCCCCGCATCCGGAAGGCGGCTGGTACCGGGAAACGTGGCGGGCCGGGCCGAGCTGGCAGCCCGAGGGCTACCCGGGGCCGCGGCCGGCCGCGACCGGCATCTACTTCCTGCTGACCCCGGGGGAGGAGTCCGCGTGGCACCGGGTCAAGTCGGACGAGGTGTGGCTCTGGCACTCCGGCGGGCCGCTGGTCATGCTCGACGGCGGCGACGGCGACCTGCCGTTGGACGCGCCGCGGCTGGTGACGGTCGGGCCGGACCTGGCCGGCGGTAATGTCCCGCAGCATGTCATCCCGGCCGGCCACTGGCAGGCCGCCCGCCCGGCTGCCGCCGATGAGGTCCTCGTGAGCTGCGTGGTAGCTCCCGGTTTCGACTTCGCCGACTTCACCCTGCTCCAGGTCTGACCGGGCGGCGGGACCCGATGACGACAGGAGAGAGCGCCGGGCCCGGACTCGTGCTCGGGCCGATGCTGCGCTACGTCGGCGAGACGGAAGCGACGGTCTGGGTCGAGACCGACCGGGAGTGCGAGGTCGAGATCCTCGGCCACCGGAGCCGGACCTTCGCGGTCGCCGGGCATCACTACGGCCTGCTGGTGATCGCCGGTCTGACACCCGGCAGCGAGCAGGAGTACCAGGTCGCGCTGGACGGCGTCCTCTGCTGGCCGCTGGCCGGCAGCGAGTTCCCGCCGAGCGTGCTGCGCACCCTGGCCGCGGACCAGCGAGCCCGGATTGCCTTCGGCTCCTGCCGGGTCGCCGAAATCGCCCCGTGGAATCTGGGCCGGCGGGCCCGGCGGCAGCGCGTGGCCGGCACCGCGACGAAGGAAGACGAGGGCACCGACGCGCTGGCCGCCACCGCCGTCCGGCTGGCCCGCGTGCCCCGCGGCGACTGGCCCGACGCGCTGCTGATGATCGGCGACCAGGTCTACGCGGACGAGCCGGGACCGGCTACCCGGCAGTTCATAGCCGAGCACCGAGCCCGCGAGCGGGCCCCGGGCGGATCCGCGGCCGCACCGGGCGACGGGGACGCGGCGCCGGACGGGGAGGTCGCCGACTTCGAGGAGTACTGCGCCCTGTACCGGGAGGCCTGGAGCACCCCCGAGGTCCGCTGGCTGTTCTCGGTCGTCCCGACCGCGATGATCTTCGACGACCACGACGTCCACGACGACTGGAACATCTCCGCCGCCTGGCGCCGTCAGTTCGCGGCGCTGCCGTGGTGGGGCCAGCGGATCGAAAGCGCCTACCAGAGCTACTGGGTCTATCAGCACCTGGGCAACCTGTCGCCGCAGGAACTGGCTGCCGACGAGACGTGGCAGCAGGTCTGCGAGACGGACGACGGGGCCGCGGTCCTCGCCCGCCTCGCGCACCGCGCCGACCAGCGTGAACCGGGCGTTCGCTGGTCCGTGCGGCGCGCATTCGGCCGGGTCCGGGTGATCCTGCTCGACTCACGCAGCCGCCGGGTGGTGGACGGCGGCCGGCTGATGGCCGACGACGGGGAATGGCAGTGGCTGACCGAGTCGGTCTCCGGGGACTGGGAGCACGTGGTGCTCGCCACCTCGGTGCCGCCGCTGCTGCCGCGCGGCATCCACACCCTGGAGGCCTGGAGCGAGAGGATCAGCGACGGTGCCTGGGGGCAGCGGGCCGCGCGCTTCGGCGAGCGGCTGCGCCAGGCGGTCGACCTGGAGCACTGGCCCGCCTTCGACGCGTCCTTCGCCCGGCTGGAGCAACTGCTGACCGGACTGGCGACCGGCCAGTACGGCGAGCCGCCGGTCACCGTGACCGTCATCTCCGGCGACATCCACCACAGCTACCTGACCGCCGTCGACCTCCCGCACCACCTGGCCCGGACCGGGCGCGCCCGGCCAGCAGGCACCACGCCCGCGAGCACCACGCCCGCGAGCACCACGCCCGCGACCACCAGGCCCACGCGGACCAGTGCGGTCTGGGAGGCCGTCTGCTCGCCCTTCCACCAGGCCATGCCGCCTAAGATGCGCGGTGCCCAGCAGCTGGCCAGTACCCGGGTCAGCGGCCTGATCGGCACCGCCGTGGCTACGCTGGCCGGGGCACGGGCCCCGGGAATCCGCTGGCGGATCACCGAAGGCCCGTGGTTCCAGAACATGATCGCCGTGCTGGAGTTCGACGGCCCGGCGGCCCGGGTCCGGTTTGACCGCGCCGACGCCGACGCGTCCGGCACCCCGCGGCTGACGACCGCCGCCGAGGCCCGGCTCAGCTGATTCCGCCCGTCTAGCCCGGGAGGCCCCACTCGCGGGCCAGCAGCGCGAACGAGCGGACCCGGTCCGCGTGCTGGTGGGTGGTGGTGGTGACTAGCACCTCGTCCGCCGCGGTGGCCTCCTGGAGCACCCGCAGGTGCTTGACCACCGTTTCCGGGGAGCCGACGAACTGGGTCGCCACCCGGTCCTCGACCAGCGCCCGGTCCTCCGCGGTCCAGTCAAACCCGGCGGCGGTGGCGGGCGACGGGTAGGGCATGGCGCCCGCCCCGCTGCGGATGGACCGCACCCACAGCCCGTACCCGGCAGCCAGCTCGCGCGCCTGGTCGTCGGTCTCGGCCACGACGACGTCGGCCGACACCATGACATGCGGCCGGCTCAGCGCGCCGGACGGCCGGAAAGCGGCCCGGTACCCGTCCGCCGCCTCCAGCGTGGTCGCCGGGCTGACGTGGTAGTTCGCCGCGAACGGGAGCCCGCGGCTCCCCGCTGCCCGCGCTGACTGCCCGCCGCTGGAGCCGAGGATCCAGACCTCGGCGCCGGCGTCGGTACCCGGCACCGCCTCGAGCGGGATCTCGTCCGCCGTGTACGTCCCGGCCAGCAGGGCCAGGATGTCGCCGACCTGGTCGCCGAAGTCCGGCGTCCGCGCTCCCGGCTGCTGCAGCACCGTGCTCAGGGCCGCGATCCGGGGCGACTTCAGCAGGTACGCCAGGGAGACCGGCGGCGGGACGAGCAGCCCCTGCACCATCCGGGCCCGGGGCGGCGGGGCCGCGTCGGGCGAGCTGGCCGCCGGGGACTTGCGGGCCTGCTCCTCCGTCCGGCGCTGTCCCGAGCGGCCGAGGCCGAGGTCGATCCGGCCCGGGTAGAGCTCGGCCAGCGTGCCGAACGCCTCCACGACCGCCGCGGCGGTCTGGTGGCCCAGCTGCACCGCGCCCGCGCCGACCCGGATCCGCTCCGTCGCGGCCGCGATCGCCCCGATGAGCACCGCGGGGGAGGAGGACGCCACGCCCGGCACGAAGTGGTGCTCGGCCACCCAGTAACGGAGGTAGCCCAGCGATTCGGCCCGTCGGGCCAGGTCGATCGTGTTCCGCAGCGCGGCGCCGGCTGAGGAGCCCTCGCTGACCGGGGCGAGGTCGAGGATCGAGAGCGGTACGACCTGCTCAGGCATCGTCGGGTTCCTTTCAAAACCGTCAAATCCGATTGGCAATGTCCTAAACGACGCGGCCCGCCCGCTAGATTCCCGCCCTCCGCCGGTTTATCCCGCCGTCTCGCTTGCCCCGGCGCCCAGAAAGGCCAGCAGGTCGCGGTTGACGGCATCCGGCCGCTCCAGGTTCAGCAGGTGACCGGCGCCGGGGTACTCCCGGCGCTCCGCGCCCGGGATCTCCCGCCCCAGCACGGACGCGATCTCCCGGTAGCCGGGGTCGTCCAGCGCGCCGTTCAGGATCAGCGTGCGGGCCGCGAGCGTCCGCAGGTGACCGGTCAGCGGCGGCAGCGGG
>DASWUW010000891.1:0-10219 GCA_036406335.1 Trebonia sp. | reverse complement strand
TGCGCGGGCGCGGGCGCGCCCGGCGAGGGACGGAATCCCCGCCGGGACGCGCGATCGCAGTCGCGGTCATCCGCTACTTCTTCGACGCCGGGGCCAGGCGCGCCGCGACCCAGCCGTCGTCCGGGGACAGCCAGATGGCCGGGGCCGCCCACGGGTTGGACTGGGTGGGCCAGCCGCTGACCGAGCTGCCGTCGAACTCGATCTCGTCCTGCGCCTCCATCAGGGGGATGTCCGGCAGCTGGGCCTTGAAGATCGACTCGATCTGGTAGAACGCCTGGTTCTGCGTCGCGGTGTCGGTGGTGCCCGCGATGGTGCTCAGCAGGGTGTTGACCTGAGGGTTGGTGTACCGGCCGTAGTCGCCGACCGCCTCGCTGGTGCCGAGCGGCTTGGTCACCGCGCTGTCCAGCAGGTTGTAGTAGAACGAGTACGGGATCGGGGTGTAGCCGGCGTTGGACAGCAGCAGCTGGAAGTTGCCGGTGTCCTGGTCGGTCGCCCATACCGAGTAGGCCTCGGCGGTGATCTGCAGGTTGATGCCCGCGGCCTTTAGCTCGGGCTGCAGGATCTGCAGGATGCTGAGATAGTCGGTGTAGCCGGACACGACCTTGACGTCGAGGTTCAGCGGCTGCCCGCCGGGCGTGCTGAAAATGCCGTTCGAGCCCAGCTTGTAGCCGGCCGTCTTTAGGATCTGCTTCGACTGGGCCGGGTTCGCGCCGCCGAACTTGTCGCTGGCCGTCTGCGGGCTGGCGATGTTCTTGAAGTTAGGCAGCAGCAGGCCCTCCGGGTTGGTGGACGGGGCGTAGCCGTTGTAGACGCTCTGGCTTATGTAGTTCCGGTCGATGGCGTCGCTGATCGCCTGGCGCACCGCGAGCGCTGTCGTCGGCCCCTTGGCCATGTTCGGGATCAGGTAGTCGACGGCGAGCGGGAAGTCCACCAGGGCGAACTTGCTGTTCCTGGCCAGGTACGTCTTGTTGACGTTGGGCACGAAACCGCCGCCCCAGCCGAGCTGCCCGGACTCGAGGGCCGCGTCGTAGGTCGTGTTGCTGCTGTAGGTGAGGAACTCGTAGTTCTTCACCTTCGGCAGGCCCGGCAGGTAGTAGTGCGGGTTAGCGGTGAGCTCGAGCACCTGCGGCGTTACCTTGCTGACCGCGTAGGCGCCGGTGCCCACCGGATTCGGGTCGGTGAAGGTAGCCGGGTTCTTGATCTTCGACCAGATGTGCTGCGGCAGCATGCTGACCTTGCCGGCGATGTAGTACAAGTCCGTGTAGACCGGCTTGGCGAAGCTGATCGTCACGGTGTACGGGCCGCTGGCGGTGGCGCCGGTGATCGGCAGGCCGTAATTGTCCAGCGCCGGGTTGGACTTCTCCAGGTTGAACGTATAGGCGACGTCGGCGCTGGTGAAGGGCTGGCCGTCGTTCCACTTCACGCCGTGCCGCAGCTGGAAGGTGATTGACTTGCCGCCCGCGCCCCAGGCGTAGCTGGCGGCCAGCCACGGGTTGACGGTCCCGGCCTGCGCCGTGTCGAAGAACATGAGCGGCTCGTAGATCATCCCGAAGGTCGGGTCCTGCGCGCTCGGGGAGTACGGGTTGAAGTCGGCGGTGAAGGTCGCACCGGACCCGAACGAACCCGTGACCAGACCGGATGCCGAACCGGAGGCAACCGGGCCGGATCCGCTGGAGCCGCTGGAGCCGCAGGCCGCCAGCACGGTGGCGGCGGCCGCGGCCGCGGCCGCCGCGGCCACCCGGAAGCGCCGCCGTTGGCGCGAACCGGTATCTCTCTCGGGCGTAAAGCGTCTCGTCATCGTGACACCCTTCTTCCAGATCATTGCTGTGGCGAGATCGAATCACTTGACCGGTCAAGCGTCAAGGTATCCTCGTGCCCGGCGGCCGTAACGGTTCGATTACGTCCGCCGGGCGCGGTCTTGAGTGGCGCCGGGCGGGGACTGGCCCGTGTCCGGCGGGGCGATCTCAACGACCGCCACCCCGAACGGGTCCAGGCTGACCCCTCCGGTCGCCTTGCTGCCGTCGAGCGCGGTCAGCGTGCTGCCGGACGTCCCGCCGTCGACTACGGGCTTGACCGTGACCGGCTCGGCGGCCTGGCTGACCAGGACGGCGAACCGCGCGCCGTCGTCGCGGGCCAGTACGTCGCAGGCGACCCGGGGGTCGTCTACAGTTACCGGGCGGCGCACCCCGGCGTGCTCGGCGAGTGCGGCGTACAGTGCCACGAGCGGTTCCTGGTTTGCCCGCGGGGTCATCGCCGCCATGTACTCCAGCGGATAGACGCACAGGATCAGCGTGCCCTCGCCGGCCGGCCGGCCCAGCAAGGCCGGCCGGCCGCGGGCGTCGGTCGCGATCACCTCGGCGGTGACGGGAACGGCGGGCAGGAACGTCCGGCTGTGCTCGCCGCCGCCAGCGGGGAACGTGAGGGTGGTGCCCCTGGTCAGGCCGCCGAAGTCACGGGTGAAGGTGAGCTGAACTTCTGCGTCTTCGATGGGATCAGCCAGGCCGACGTCAAGCTGGTGCTGGATGCCGAAGAGGTCGTTCATCCGCCCGTACGACGGGCCGCGGTGCCACCTGACGTCGCCCGAGGAGTAGGACACGTAGACGCAGGCGCCACGGGTGGCCAGGTTTTCCAGCAGGTTCGCGGTGGGCGCGAGGATCTGCTTGACCGATGGCGCCAGATACAGTTTCGCGTCCCCCGCAATTCCGGTGGTCTCCCTGGTGAGCCCGGGCGCGAGGTCGGCGAGGCAGGCGCTGACGTAACCCTGGCTCAGCGCCCGGGCGACCGCCTCGGCCGCCTCGGGCGCGGTGAAGGGGTACCGGGTGTCCAGGTAGGACGGCACGATCAGCGCGGTATCGGTGTCAGGCCGGCGGCACCGGCTGAACTCCAACTGGTCCAGGACGCGCCCGAAGGCCTGCATCTCGTGCAGCGTCTGCTTGGGCGAGCCGCCGGCGTCGGTTATACCGAAATTCAACTCGAAGGCGTGATGCCGGTACGGCTCCTGGGCGGGCAGGTCGAAGTCGGTGTTGTTCCAGGCGATCCATCCGGTCGCGCCCGCGAGCAGCGTGTTCCACAGGACGTGGCGGTAGTAGACCGCGGCGTTGGCCTCGGAGGCGAAGTCGCCGCTGACGCCGAACTCCTCCATGATCACCGGCTTGCCGAACGTGCCGGACAGCGCGCAGGCGACCGCGGCGGCGTAGCGCTGGCGCACGGGGTCGTCGCCCACCGGGTAAGTATGCGGCCCGAGGAAATCCGTCAGCTCCGCTATCTCGGTCAGCCGGAAGCCGTTGTCGCGGCCGGTGACCTCGATGCCCCAGGCACCGTCGCCCAGCGAGAACGGCTGGTGCCCGCCCGCCGCCCGCACCGCGTCCCGGATGATCTGCGCCCACGCGGCCACGATCTCGTGACTGGTGGCGCCGCCG
The DNA here is from genome assembly GCA_036406335.1 of Trebonia sp. GTDB lineage: Bacteria > Actinomycetota > Actinomycetes > Streptosporangiales > Streptosporangiaceae > Trebonia. The sequence goes on along the minus strand of DASWUW010000891.1, from coordinate 6,800 downwards.
TAGATCGGCATCTCGTTGGAGACGAGCCAACCGGCCACGGCCGGGTGGCCGGCGTAGCGGCGAGTCATCTCGGCCGCGAACCAGGCCTGGCGCCCGACCATCCAGACGTCGCTGTAGAGATCCCGGCCGCCCCGCCAGGCCGGGTCCCAGTTTTCGCCCGACATGTGGCCGACGATGAAGGTAGGGACGGTGGTGAGACCCTGCTCGGTGTGACGGTCCAGGAAGTCCGCGAACCGGGAGGTCATTTTCTCGTCGATCTCGTACGGGCCGGGCATGAAGTCGGGCCAGTAGAAGAACGACCGGGTCATGGTCAGGCCGTGGTCGGCCAGCACCGCGAGTTCGGTGCGGATCAGCTCCGGGTCGTAAGAGCGCCACATGAGCGGGCCGCCGGCCCGCGACCAGAAATTCGCCCCCAGCCAGGTTGCCGGTCTGCCGTTTGCGTTGACTTTTGCCGAATTCCTCTGCACTCTGGCATCGAAGCACTTGACCGGTCAAGGGTCAAGGGCCGCCCGACCAGGCAGCCTGGGGACCAGACACCCCCGCCCGTTATGCTGGACTGTCAGTCACTGCCGCGGAGGGAGCCACATGGGGCATCCGACCATGGCCGAGATCGGGCGGCGGGCCGGCGTCACCAAGGCGGCGGTGTCGCTCGCCCTGAACGGCTCGCCCGGCGTCTCGGCGGCGACGCGGGAACGGATCTTCGCCATCGCCGCGGAGATGGGATTCCAGCCCAGCTCCGCGGCCCGCGCGCTTACCAGCGGCCGGGCCGGAGCCTTCGGACTCGTCATCGACCGCCCGGCCCGCACGCTCGGCATGGAGCACTACTTCATGCAGCTGATCTCGGGCATCCAGGCTGAACTGGCCGAGCACCAGGTGACGCTGCTGTTCACCCTGGCGGAAAACGCGGACGACGAGGTCGAGCTGTACCGTCAGTGGTCGGCCCAGCGTCGCGTCGACGGGGTAATCGTGGTCGACCTGCAGGTGGGCGACCGCCGCGTCGGCGCCCTGGAGAAACTGAAACTGCCCGCGGTGGTGGTAGGGACGCCCCGCGGATCTGGGTCGCTGCCCGCGGTATGGCAGGACGACCAGGCGGCCGTCGAGCTGGTGGTCGGTCATCTGGCCGACCTCGGTCACCAGCGGATCGCCCGGGTGGGCGGTTACGGCAAGTACTGGCACTCGGCGCTCCGGGCCGAGCTGTTCAGCATTACCGCGGCCCAGGCCGGCCTGCACGCGATGACGGTGGAGGGCGACTACTCGGCCGGGCATGCCGCCGCCGCCACCCGAGAACTTCTCGGATCGGGCCTCCCGCCGACAGCCATCCTGTACGACAGCGACGTGATGGCGGCCGCCGGGCTGGGAACGGCGCAGCGTTTGGGGGTGAGTGTCCCGTCCGGGTTGTCGATTGTGTCCTGGGACGACTCAACGCTGTGCGAGCTCAGCCATCCCGCGGTGACGGCGCTGAGCCGGGACATCGCCGCCGCGGGCACGATGGCCGCGCGCATGCTGCGCGAAGTGGTAGCAGGGGGCACGCCGGGGAACTTCGTCGAGCCGGCGCCCGAGCTCAACGTACGCGGCAGCTCCGGTCCCTTCGGCGTTCCGGAGATTGCCCGCATCTCCCAGGGCGCCGGCTAACGCCAGTCCGGCACCGCCGATACCTGCGCTTCTGGCTGGCGGACGCCTGCGCGAGCCTGGCATAATGACGGCAGCGTCCGCAGACCCGGAAGGAGGCCGCCATGTCACTCACCGAGAACAGCGCGCTTCCGTCCGGTGCCCTTGCCTGACGCTCCTGCCGCCGGTGCGCGCGTCGCGACACTGAGGGAAGATCACATGTTCGATGTCCGCAGTATCACCGTGGATTGCGCCGACCCTTACCGCCAGGCTCTCTTCTGGAGCGAGGTCACCGGCTGGCAGGAAGACCCCGACGACCCGAACAACCCCGACGACCCTGAGGGGCGGATCGTTTCTCCTCAGGGATTCAGCCTGCTGTTCATCCCGGTCCCCGAGGGCAAGACGGTCAAGAACCGGATGCACCTCGACCTCGTCCCGGCCGTGCGCAGCCGGGACGAGGAAGTCGCCCGCCTGCTGACCGTCGGCGCCAGCCTGGTCGGTGACCACCGACAGCCGGACGGCGCCGGCTGGGTCATCCTGGCCGATCCCGAGGGTAACGAGTTCTGCGTGGAGCGCAGCGCGCGGGAGCGCGGCGAGGCCTGATCACCCGGCGCGTGACCGAAACCCCGCGGGAGGGCCGCCGGCCTTCTCGCGGGGATCGTCAGCTCAGGTCAGCCACGGGAGTACGGCGAGGTTGGCAGCGGACTAATCCCGGCCGCTACGGTTTGCGGGCTACGCCTCCGTAGAAGTTCACTTCGGACGGCGGCGGGGCGCTTCCCGCGTCCGGCCGCCGCCATTCCGACACGAGCACGACGCCCGGGGGCACGAGGTCCAGGTCGCCGAACGCGAGCCTGGCGAAGTCTCCGCAATCGCGGGACTGGAGCGGGATCCCCGCGTCTCGGTAGGGGCGGTGGGCCTCGCCTTCCCGGTCCGGCGCATGCTCTCCGCTGATGTGCGACGCGACCAGGTAGCTGCCGGGAGGAAGCACGCCGAGAAGGGTCCTCATGATCTCGGCGGGGTTGTCCTCGTCGGGGACGAAGTGCAGGACCGCGGCGAGAATGAGCGCTATCGGCCGGGTGAAATCCAGGACGTCGCGGGCAACCGGGTCGGACACGATCGCGTCGGGGGCGCGCAGGTCAGCGTGGAGGTACGCGGTGCGTCCGGCAGGCGCCGACTTGAGCAGCGCCCTCGCGTGAGCGAGGACCAGCGGGTCGTTGTCCACGTAGACGATGCGCGCGGCGGGCGCGATGGCCTGCGCCACCTCGTGCACGTTGTTCGTGGTGGGCAGCCCGGCGCCGATGTCGAGGAACTGCCTGACGCCGGCCTCTGCGGCCAGGAAGCTGACGGCCCGGCCGAGGAACGCCCGGTTCTCCCGCGCCATGACGCGCGCGAACGGGGCGGAACGCAGGATATGCGCCGCTGCTTCACGGTCAGCCGTGAAATTGTCCTTCCCGCCCAGAAAGAAATCGTACATACGGGCGGGATGCGGCCGCGATATATCGATTTCCAGCGGGATTTCCGGCATGCGTGCCTCCAGGCTCACTTCCGGATCGTACAACGCCTGACGCAAGGCCTGCCCGCGATACGGAGGAGGTCCGCGCCGCGCCGTTCGCGGTCACCGCGCTCGCCCGCGGGCGGTCCCTCCAGGACGGTCGTGCTCAGTCCCGGCCCCCGCGGCTGATCAGCTGCCGCATGATGACATCACGCTGGATCTCGTTGGTGCCCTCGCCGACGATCATCAGCGGTGCGTCCCGGAAGTAGCGCTCCACTTCGAACTCGGTGGAGTAGCCGTACCCGCCGTGGATGCGCACCGCGTTGAGGGCGATTTCCATCGCGGTCTCCGACGCGAACAGCTTGGCCATGCCCGCCTCCATGTCGCACCGCTGGCCGGCGTCGTAACGGTCCGCGGCGTTGAGCGTCAGCAGCTCCGCCGCCGACAGCTGGGTCGTCATGTCGGCCAGGTAGTTGCCGATGCTCTGGTGCTTCCAGATCGGCTTGCCGAACGTCTCGCGCTGCTGCGCGTACTTGAAGGCGTCGTCGAAGGCGGCCAGGCCGACGCCGAGGGCACGGGCGGCTACCTGGATCCGGCCGAACTCCAGGCCCTTCATCATCTGCGCAAACCCGTGCCCCTCGGCCAGGCCGAGCAGGCTCGACGCCGGAGTGCGGTAACCGTCGAAGGACAGCTCGCAGGACTCCACGCCCTTGTAGCCGAGCTTGGGCAGGTCGCGGGAGACCGTGAAGCCGGCGCCCGGCTCGGCCAGCAGGATGCTGATCCCCTTGTGCTTGGGGGTCGCGGCCGGGTCGGTCTTGCAGAGCACGGCGATGACCCCGGAGTGCCGGGCGTTGGTGATCCAGGTCTTGCTGCCGTTGACCACGTACTCGTCACCCTCGCGGGCCGCGACGGTGCGCATCGCCTGCAGGTCGGACCCGCCCCCGGGCTCGGTGAGGGCCATCGTCGCCCGGATCTCCCCGGTGGCCATCTTGGGCAGCAGCCGCTGCCGCTGCTCCCCGGTGCCGAACGTGAGGATGAGCTTGGCGACCACGCTGTGGCCGCCGACCGCGCCCGCGAGGCTCATCCAGCCGCGCGCCAGCTGCTGAGTGATGAGCACGTAGCAGGCGGTGGACACGGGTGTTCCGCCGTACTCGGCCGGGATCGCCGTCCCGAACACGCCAAGCTGCTTCATCTGCTCGATGAGCTTCTCCGGGTACTCGTTGGCGTGCTCCAGCTCGCGGACCACCGGGCGCACCTCGTCATCGACGAATTTACGGACGGTCGCGACGGCAAGCCGCTCTTCCTCGCTGAGTACGGTCACTGGAGTTACCCGTCGGGTCGAAGCTTTCTACCTAATATATCGTCGGTAAATTTGACGCGGCCGGCTCGTCTGGCCCCATCCGGCCGGCCAGCCTACGTTTCGGCGGCGCTGCAAACCGCGGCGAACCGCCAGTCGAGAACCTGGTTCTCCCGGCCTGTTTCCGGGTCAGCGGCCGTTACCCGCGACCTCAGGTGCAGGTGCGCTCCCCCCCGGGGCAGCCGCCGGACCCGTTCGACCTCGATCGCGCTCGACAGCAGGTCGCCTTCGTGCACGGGCGCCGTGTGGTCGCAGGACTGCCACGCGAGAACGGTGAGCAGGTTAGGGATCGCCCGGGTGGCCTGAGTGAGGGCGAGCGCGATCGGGTGGCCGCCGTATACCAGCCGGCGGCCGCCGGCCGCCACGGCGTCGTGATGCACCGCCGCGATGTTAAGGGTCAGCCGGACCAGTTCAGGGGCGCCCGAGACCACGTCGCGCCCGTCGACGCGCAGCACGGTACCCGGCTCGGGCACCGGCAGGGCGGGCCGGGTCAGCGTCCATCCCTCGGTCAGCGCCAGCAGTTCGTCGTCGCCGATCTCATGCTGGCCTGCCGTCAGGTCGTCCTGCCATCCGGTCTCCAGCGCCGGGTCGCGCAGCGGGATCATCGCGCACCGCTCGTAGTCCAGGACGATCGCCCCGTGCTGGTCGCGGGTGGTGATCCGCAGCGCGGCGAGGCCGGTCGCGGCACGCCCGGGGCGCGGCCGGTTCTGCCGCAGGCCCGTCACCCGCGTCACGGTCTCCAGCGTGTCGCCGATCCGCGGCTGGCGGCGGAGCACCAGGCCCCGGTAGTAGAGGTTCGCGCGAACCTGCTGGGTGGCGAGGGTGGACTGGCCGATGGACACGTTCCACACCAGGGCGGCCGGGGCCACCGGTCCGCCGCCGAGGACCGCCGCGGCCAGCGGGTGCGACAGGGCCAGCCAGCTCCGTTCGCCCACGATGGCCTGGTGGGCGGCCGCGAGGCCTTCGGTCAGGGTCACGGGCGGGCAACTGTCGAAGACCTGCCCAGGGGACAGGTCTTCGAAGGCCGGACCGCGGACCGTAACCTCCCTGACGGCAGCGCCGGTGCTGTTGGCGGCGGCGGCCATGTCAGGGAGGTTACGGTCCATGCTGCACCACCGATCAGTAGCTCAGGACTCTCCTGAGTAGCTCAGGGCTCCCCCGAGGTGTCGAAGGCCGCGAGTTTGCGCAGGCGGCCCTGGATGTCCTGGTGGACTTCAGCGGGAGACTGGGTACCGTCCACGGTGAACATCCATTCCCGGCCCGCGTAGTAGTCCAGGAGCGGGATGGTCTTCTCCCGGTAGACCTGCAGCCGGTGGGTGATGACCGCTTCGGTGTCGTCCGAGCCCCGGCCGCGCGCTAGCAGGCGGCGGATTAGCTCGTCGTCAGGTACGTCCAGGTGCACCGCGGCCTGCACCTCCACGCCGAGCTCGTGCGCGACGTCAAAGGCGGCCTTGGCCTGGTCCACGGTGCGGGGAAAGCCGTCCAGCACGTAACCGCCGGATTCGACCGCGGCGACAACCGGCTTACGCAGCATGTCCATGACCACGGCATCCGGTACCAGGTCCCCGGCATCTACGTAGGCCCTGATCTTCTGCCCGATCGACGTCTGGTCCGTCACGTGCTGGCGCAGCAGGTCACCACTGGAAATGTGGGTGACGTGGAACCGCTCGGCCAGTCGCTTGGCCTGGGTTCCCTTCCCGGCGCCGGGGGCGCCGATCAGCAGCAGGCGCATCGGTCAACTCGTCTTTCCATTACCAGATCCTCCTATGCGCCGCCGCCGCCAGGCAATATCGCGTTAGTCACCCTGAGGTTGCGGTCAGTCAGCGGGTCAGCCGAAGTAGTGGCCCTGCTCGATGTCCTCGATGAGGCCGGGGCGGGCGGGCTTCCAGCCCAGGAGCTCCTGGGTGATGGTGCTGGAGGCGGGCATGTCGGTACTGAGCAGGGGCACCAGCATGCCTTCGTATTCCGCGGCGGGCAGCGACCTGGCCGGCACGTTCAGGTGCCGGCCGATGACCTCGGCGATCTCGCGGACGGGCACGCCTTCGTCGCCGACGGCGTTGAGCACCGAGCCGGCGGGCGCCTGCTCGGCCGCCAGCCGGTAAAGGCGCGCGGCGTCCTTCACGTGGACGGCCGGCCAGCGGCTGGTCCCGTCGCCGATGTAGCCGCAGACGCCCTTGGTTGGGGCAGCATGACCAGGCAGGAGCGGACGCCCCGGCCCGCGGCGGCCAGCGCGGCCCGCATGTTGGTGATGCGGGCCGCGACAGGCCCGGCGGCGATGAGCTCGTCGTGTTCGGTCGCGGGTCGTCCGGGCCGGACGAGCGTTCCGCCGGAGATCACCAGGGG
>DASWUW010000890.1:0-2075 GCA_036406335.1 Trebonia sp. | reverse complement strand
CCCGCTGGCCCTTGTAGTCCTTGACCAGGCCCCTGATACGGATGGCCGGTTCGGGACCTCCTGGGCCGCCACCGACCCGGTCCTGATCGTGACTGTGACGCACTGCCGACACCTCCGCCTTCTGCGGGCTGGACGGTGACGGCGCGGACGGTCGGACCGGCCGACCTGCGAGCAGCGCGGCCGTCACCCACCCCTCGCTACGGACCAAGTGTCACAGCGCGGGTCTGGGTGATTCCCTAGTCCGGTGCCGCGGGCGGATTCCTTGCCGCTCCCGCGCCGTCCCGCTCCGGGCCGGCACATCAGACCCGCGCGTGATACGCGCCGGCCCCGCCCGGCGTCAAGGCCCGGGCCGAACCCCTGCGAGGTTGACCAGACCTGGGCCGCCGCCCTCCTGCGGCACCCGCGGCCGCCCTTAGCCTCGCAACCGGTCCGAATACGAGGAGGCGGGCAATGTCCCCGACGTCACTGGCCGCGCAACGCGCGACACCCGACGACGACACGCGCACCGCACGCCGGTTCACCGAGTCGGCGTCGCACGACGGTGTGTCCATGACCGCGCCCCAGTGCCTGAGCTGGCTGGACGCGCACCGCGAGCAATGGTCGTACTCCGTGGAGCGGGTCGCGCTCGAAAAGCTCGACGGCTGGTACTTCGCGATGGACACCGGCAACCTGGCCCACCGCAGCGGCCGGTTCTTCACCATCGAGGGGCTGCGCGTCAACCTGTCCCCGGCGCACACCACCGCCTGGCACCAGCCGATCATCGTGCAGCGCGAGATCGGCATCCTGGGCATCCTGGTCAAGGAGTTCGACGGGGTCCTGCACTGCCTGATGCAGGCCAAGATGGAGCCCGGCAACAGCAACCTGGTCCAGCTCTCCCCCACCGTCCAGGCCACCCGCAGCAACTACATGCGGGTGCATCAGGGCGCTGCCATCCCCTACCTGGAGTACTTCACCGCCCCCCGCGCCACCACGGTGCTGGTCGACTCCCTGCAGTCCGAGCAGGCCGGCTGGTTCCTGCACAAGCGGAACCGCAACATCGTGGTCGAGACGACCGAGGACGTCGAGCTGCGGGACGGCTTCTGCTGGCTGACGCTCAAGCAGATCCACGAGCTGCTGCGGCTGGACGACGTGGTCAACATGGACGCCCGCACGGTGCTGTCCATCATGCCCTTCGCCCCGCCGAGCGCCCCGCCGCGGGCCACCGCCGAGGACGCGTACACCGAGGCGCTGCGGCGGTCCCTGGACCCCGCGGCCCCGACCCTGCACACCCTGTCCGAGGTGCTGAGCTGGATCACCGAGAGCAAGGCCCGCTACGAGCTGACCCAGCGGCTGATCCCGTTGCTGGACACCGCCGACTGGCACCGGGACGACCACCAGATCGCGCACCGCGAGGGCGAGTACTTCAGCATCGTCGGCGTGGACGTGCGGGCCGGCAACCGCGAGGTCGGCACCTGGATGCAGCCGCTGCTGCTGCCCTCCGCGCCGGGAATGCTGGTGCTGCTCACCCGCCGGATCAACGGGGTGCTGCACGCCCTGCTCCAGACCCGGCCGGCGGCCGGCGCGCTGGACATCGTGGAGGTCGGCCCGACGGTGCACTGCACCCCGCACACCTACCGGCAGCTGGACCCCGCCGACCGGCCGACGTACCTGGACTACGCGCTCGGCGCGCCCGAGGACCGGATCCGCTACCAGGCCCGGCTCTCCGAGGAGGGCGGCCGGTTCCTCAACGCCGACAACGCCTACCGGATCATCGAGGTCGACGACGACTTCCCGCTGGAGCAGCCCGGCGGCCACCTGTGGCTCACCGTGCACCAGCTGATGACGCTCCAGCAGTTCGGGAACTTCCTCAACGTCGAGGCCCGGACACTGCTCGCCTGCCTGCACACGCTGTGGTGACAGCCCTCAGTCAAGGAGACGCCCCGTGATCCGCCGCTTGTTCACCTCCGAATCGGTGACCGAAGGCCACCCCGACAAGATCGCCGACCAGATCAGCGACGCGATCCTGGATTCCCTGCTGAAGGACGACCCGAAGTCGCGGGTCGCTGTGGAGACCCTGCTCACCACCGGCCAGGTGC
>DASWUW010000889.1:0-2914 GCA_036406335.1 Trebonia sp. | reverse complement strand
CGCCGCCTTGTTCGTCCCGGCCTTGGCCCGCTTCGCGCGATCGCACGAGCCGCGCGATCGCCGCTCGGGCGCGGCCGTAACCATGGAAGGAAAATGATGACAGACAGTATCGAGACCGATGTCGTGGTTGTCGGCGGCGGGCCGTGCGGCTCGACCGTGGCGACGCTGGTGGCCCAGCAGGGGCACCGGGTCGTGCAGCTGGAGAAGGAGCGGTTCCCCCGTTACCAGATCGGCGAGTCGCTGCTGCCGTCGACCGTGCAGGGCATCTGCCGGCTGCTCGGGGTATCCAGGGAACTCGAGGAGGCCGGGTTCCCGGTCAAGCGAGGCGGTACCTTCCGCTGGGGCGCCAACCCCGATCCATGGACGTTCGCCTTCGGGATCTCGCCCAAGTTCGCCGGGTCGGCGTCGACCGCCTACCAGGTCGAGCGGATGCGGTTCGACCAGATCCTGCTCGACAATGCCAGAAAGCACGGCGTCGACGTGCGCGAAGAGCACGCCGTCAGCGACGTCATCACCGAGGACGGCCGGGTCTGCGGGGTCACCGGCACCGACACGGCAGGCGTGCGCCGCGAGTTCCGCTGCCGGTACGTGGTGGACGCCTCGGGTCACGGGAGCCGGATACAGTCTCGGGTCGGCGGCAAGCGGCAGTACTCGGAGTTCTTCCGTAACCTCGCGCTGTTCGGCTACTTCACCGGCGGCAAGCGGATGCCCGCCCCGCGCCAGGGCAACATCCTGGCCGTCGCCTTTAGCTCGGGCTGGTTCTGGTACATACCGTTGTCCGACGAGCTCACTAGCGTGGGCGCGGTGCTGCTGCCGGAAGCGCTTGACCGGGTCCAGGGAGACCGCGAGCGCGCGCTGCGCGAGCTGATCGCGGAGTGCCCGATGATCGCCGACTTCCTGGCCGATGCCAAACGGGTCACCAGCGGCCCGTACGGCGAGATCCGGGTGCGCAAGGACTACTCCTACATTCAGGAGAAGTTCTGGCGGCCGGGACTGGTGCTCGCGGGTGACGCGGCCTGCTTCATCGACCCGGTGTTCTCCTCCGGCGTGCACCTGGCCACCTACGGCGGCTTGCTCGCCGCGCGCTCGGTCAATACCGCCCTGCGGCCGGCGGCCGACATGGAAGAGAAAACACTGTTCGAGGAGTTCGAGCTGCGGTACCGGCAAGAGTACGCGCGCTTCCACGATTTCCTCGTCGCCTTCTACGACATGCACTCCGACGAGCAGTCGTACTTCTGGAAGGCCAAGAAGGTCACCGGCAACGCAGCCTCGGAGATCCAGTCGTTCGTGGACCTTGTCGGCGGCGGCTCGTCGGACGAGCGCGCGCTGGTCGACGCCGGCTCTTACCTCGACCGGCGCGACCGCGGGCTCGACGAGCTGGCCTGGTCGGTCGCCCAGGAGGGGGCGCGCATCCAGATGCAGGCCGCCACCGGAGGCACCGCGGACGAGCAGGTGCCGGTCCGCCCGGGCGGGCTGGTGCCCTCGCCCGACGGAATGCACTGGTCGGTGCCGTCGCCGGCGGCAGCCTGAGAAGGGAGTCGCCGCCGTGATGCGCCCGCTCCCGGTTCGCCCGGGCCGTCCTGGCCGGGACGCGCCGTGAAACTACGGGAGATGCGCAGCCTCGTCCGGCTGCGGGCGGTCGAGTTGGATGCGGCCAAGCGTCGGCTGGCCGCCTGCCATGACCTGGCTGACCTGCGACGCGCGGCCAAGCGGCTGATTCCGTCGCCGGTATTCGACTACGTGGACGGCGCGGCCGACGAGGAGCTGGCCGCAGCGGAGAACGTCGCCGCGTTCCGGCGCTGGCGGTTCCTGCCCCGCGTGCTGGTGGACGTCGGCGCGGTGGATACCGCGACGACGATCTTCGGCCGGCCGCTGGCCGCGCCGTTCGTCCTCGGGCCGATCGGGTACACCCGGATGCTGCATCCGGATGGCGAGCCGGGGGCGGCCCGCTCGGCCGCGCGGCACGGCCTGCCGTACACCCTCTCCACCATGGCGACCACCGGGGTGGAAGAGCTGGCTACGGCCGTGGCCGGCCTGCCCGCGCCCGGCTCGGACCACGGCGCGGCGGTGGACCGGCTGTGGTTCCAGCTCTACGTGCTCAAGGCCCGGGACCAGGTGGCGGCGCTGCTCGACCGGGCCGGCCAGGCCGGGTACCGGGTGCTGGTGGTGACGGTGGACACCCCGGTCGGCGGGAACCGGATCCGGGACAAGCGCAACGGCCTGTCGCTCCCGCCCGAGCTCAGCCTGCACACCGTGTTCCAAGTGGCCTCCCGGCCGGCCTACTGGTGCCGGCTGCTGTCCGGCCCGGCGCTCGGCTACGCGAACTTCGCCGGAATGCCGCGCACGACCGTCATGGCGACCACGTCGTTCTTCGACCCGACCGCGACCTGGGACACGATTGCCAGCCTGCGTGCCCGGTGGGAAGGCAGGCTGGTCATCAAGGGGCCAGTCGGCCCGGCCGACGCGCTGCGCGCTGTGGGCCTGGGCGTGGACGGGATCCAGCTGTCCAACCACGGCGGCCGCCAGCTCGACCGGGTCGTCGCCCCGGCCGACCTTATCGCGCCGGTCCGGGAGGCCGTGGGGCCATCGGTGACGGTGCTGGCCGACTCGGGTATCCGGCACGGCGCCGATGCGGTGGTCGCGCTGGCGCTGGGGGCGGACGCGGTCGTGCTCGGGCGGGCCTATGCCTACGGTCTGATGGCGGGCGGCGAGGCGGGCGTGGACCGGGCCCTGGACATCCTCACGGCGCAGTTCCAGTCCACTATGGCCCTGCTCGGCGTCACTTCCGTCGCCGAACTACGCCAGCAGGGCCGTGAACTCCTCGCGGAAAGGGGCCGCGAGCTCTGCCCGGAAAAGGCCGGGAACCCCGCACGGAAAAGAGCGCGGTCTGATGGTTGCGCCGCGTTAGCGCGCA
>DASWUW010000888.1:0-1928 GCA_036406335.1 Trebonia sp. | reverse complement strand
GCTCTGTGTCCAGCACACGGCCAGCTCCTGGCCGCCGTAGGCCAGCACGGCGGCCCGCAGCCAGCCGTGCAGGTCCTCCCGCAGCCGGACCACCTCGGGAGCCTCGCTCGTCGGCAGCAGCGGCCCCCGGTACAACCGCAGCGCCGCCGCGACGTCGCCCGCGGCGAGCCGGGCCCCGACGGCGGCCCAGTCCGAGGTCACCTCGCAGGCCAGCCGGTACGGCCGGGAGGCGAGGGCACCTTCGCCGAGCAGCGAGCGCAGCCGGACCATCTCGGCCCGCAGCGTCGCCGGGCTCATGTCCCCCGGGTAGAGCAGGACAGCCAGCTCCTCGCCGGACAGGCCCCCGGGGTGGGCGGTCAGCACGGCCAGGATCTCGCTGTGCCGCAGGCTCAGCCGCAGGGACCGGCCCGCCGCGGCCAGGGCCATGTCCGGCCGGCCGAGCGCCTGCAGGTACAGGCCGTCGGCGGCGTGGTCGGGAACGCCGGCCAGCACCGCCGCGGTGGCGGTCCCCCAGGGCTGGCGGACCGCGGCGATCCGGGCCAGCTCGGCCTCGGCCATCCGCGCGGTCGCCCGGATCATGGCGCTGGTCTGCGGTGACCCGATGTCGTCGCCGCCGGTTACGTCGACCACCCCGAGAATCCGCCCGGTGGCCAGGTCGTGGATCGGGGCCGCGGCGCAGCTCCAGCGCTGCACCGGCCGCACGAAGTGCTCGGCCGCGCGGATGGTGACCGGGGCATCGAGGCGGAGCGCGGTTCCCGGCGCGTTGGTGCCCGCGTGGGTCTCGTCCCACTGGGCGCCCTCCACGAACGAGATCGCCTCCGCCTGCCGCAGGGCGTCCGCTGACCCGGATACCCAGAGCAGCTGCCCGTGCTCGTCGGCGACCGCCATCACGGCATCGCATTCCTCCGCCGCCCGGCCGAGAACGTCGGACAGCAGCGGGAAAATCTGCGCCAGCGGGTGCTCGGCCCGGTACTGCCGCAGCCGCCCCGGGTCCAGCGTGATGGGCGGATCGCTGCGGTCGGCGGTGATCCCGGCGGCGACCGAGCGCAGCCAGGAGTCCGCGACGATCTCCCTGACCCCCGCGGTACCGCCCTGCTCGATGAGACGTGCGTGCGCCGCGCGCACAGTCACCGGGCCGCGCTCTCTGGCCACGTTCTCAGTGAACCACGCCGGCCTGTGGTGCGCCTACTGCTGAGCGCCGGGATGCGCGAAACCGGCGGCGCCTCGACTTACTGACTGCATTATCGACGTCACGAGTATTGACGTCGATAATGTAGTCAACTATATTGACTCCGATATAGAAGTCGGAGGACATATTGGAGTACACCGGCAAGGTCACTAGTGCCGAGTCGCTGGGGCGCATCCTGCAGCAGGCACGGCTGCTATCCGGGCTAAGTCAGCGGGAGCTCGCTCGGCGGCTAGGCACTACGCAGAAATACATTTGGGAGCTCGAGGCAGGTAAACCGTCGATTATGATGGACCGCCTGTTTGCGGCCATGCGCGAAACCGGCATGGCACTAACCGCCACCATAACGCCCCGGGACGAGCATGAGTGACCTGGCCGTCGAGCTGTACGGGACGCGGGCCGGGGTGCTTATGGGAACCTGGCGGACCTTCGACTTCCTGCCGGATCCGGCCGCAGTCGCCCGGTTCGGCATCGACAGCCCGATCCTGTCGGCAGCGATCCCGCTCACGGCGGTGGCAGTACGGTCCCGCAGGGAACGGCGGCAGAACTTCTTCCGCGAACTTCTTCCTGAGGGCCGGATGCTGACTCGTCTCGCGCAGCAGGCTGGCCTGGCTGAGCAAGACGTTATCGGGCTGCTGCGCGGCTACGGCCGGGACGTAGCCGGGGCGCTGCAGATCTGGGATCCGGCTGTTCCCGGCGAGCCGAAGGAGCCTGCGCTGGAGCCACTGTCCAGTACCGGGGT
>DASWUW010000887.1:0-2302 GCA_036406335.1 Trebonia sp. | reverse complement strand
GTCACCGCGCTCCGCCGGGTGCTGGAACCCCTGGCCGCGGGCGACCCGGCACCGCTTTTCGCCGGCCTCGGCCCGTATCCCGGCAACTGGCGGGCCCGGGTCAGGCCGGCCGCGACGCTCCCGCACTACCCGATGACCCTGCACCGCGGCGGCTATCCCGACGGCAGTTGAAGGTGTGGAGGTGCCCCGCCTGCGGGTACAGCTCTACCGAGGAGGTGCTGAGCATGCGTCTTGGCAAGGAACAGGCCGCCGGGTACGTCGAGGACATCGAGGCCGGCGTGCCCGTCGCGGAAGAGAGCAGCGCCAGTCAGCCCGAACGGATCACGCCGGCTCCGGTCCCCGGGCCGGCCGTCCCCGTCGCCTGACCGGGCTACGGGGATACCCGCCGGGATGTCCCGGCTGTCACCCTGGCCGCCCGGGCCGGCCCGGGACGAGCGCCCGGCCCGGCCGTTTACCGGCTACAAGCTGGCCCACGCGGCACTGTCCGCGGACGGCACCCGGGCTGGCTTCGCCGGGCTGACCCTGGGGGCCGCCCGGGTGTACGGCGTTGTCGCCGACGCCGAGTGCGTGTGGAACAAGCGGCACGCGCCGCCGCGCCGCTGGTGCGGCTGCGGCTTCTACTGCCTGCACGACCTGGCCGACGCCCGCTCCCTGGCCTGCGCGACGGAGAACCGCCCGGCCCTGCTGCTCGAGGTGGCGGCGTCGGGTGCGTACATCCGCTACGAGCGCGGCCTGCGCTCAAGCAGGCAGCGGATCCGGGCCATCCTGGACGCCCGCTGCGCCTGCGGCCGCCCGGGCACCGCCCTGGCCGACGCGGGCAGCGGCCTCGTCGGCTGGCGTCACCTGGCGCCCGTCTGCGCCGCCTGCTCCGCGGGCCTTCCGGTCCTCTCCCTCCGCGAGTTCACTGCCCGGCTGGACAGCCAGGTGCGGGTGGCCGACCCGCTGCCCGGCCCGCCGCTGAGCGCCGTCGCTCCCGCGGCGCCTGGTGTCGCGGCCCGGCCGGCCGACGCGGGGGAGTCTCCGATCGCGGTGCTGACCGCCGAGATCGCGCTGCTGCACGCCCGGATGGACGACCTGCAGTCCCGGCTGGACCGCGGCTGACGCGCCCGCCGCCGTCCTCGGCGGGAGCCGCCTACCGGTGCGAGACACGGAAACCCTACGGCCGCAGGAAGGCCATCCCGTAACCTGACCGGCATGGCCAGCTTTATCAAGTCGGTGTCGTTCGACGCCGCGGACGCGCTCGCGCTCGCCCGGTTCTGGGCTGCGGTCCTGGGCTCGGACGTGGACGAGGACTCCACTCCGGACAAGGCCTTCGTCGAGGCGGCCGGGTGGGGCGGCCCCAACATCTGGTTCAGCCGCGTTCCCGAGCCGAAGACGGCGAAGAACCGCGTTCACTTCGACCTGCGCGCGCCCGGGCCGCTGGCCGACGAGGTGTCTCGCCTGGAGCGTCTCGGGGCCACCGTCACCGGGCGGGATCCGCACCTCACGGTCATGGCCGACCCCGAGGGAAACGAGTTCTGCGTCGAGCCCGGCCCGGGGGGAACGCCGGCTGGCTCCTAGTCCCCGCCGCCGCCCGCCGCTGCGGGCAGGGTGGGCGCGTCCACCGGGTACAGCCCGGCGGCGAACCCGAATACCTGGTCGCCCGAGCGGGGGATCTGCGCGAACTGGCGGGCGAGCTCCTGCACCTGGTCCCAGAACGTCCGCACCTCGTCCCGCGGGATGCGCGCGTGCAGCAGCGTGCAGCGCAGGTCGTCGGCCGCGTGTGCCGGGGCGGACTCCGCGGCCGCCGCGGCCAGGCCGTTGACGGCCAGCACGGTCTGCTTGTCCTCAGGCCGGGACAGCGCGCCGACGTAGAAGGTCCGGGCCGTGCGCCCGTAGAAGCGTTCCTCGGTCGCCCGGACCCGCCGGGTCCGGACCACCCGGAGCAGGCCCGCCTCCACCAGGACGTTCACGTGATAGGCGATAGTGCTCTTGGGGCGCCCGGCCGCCCGGGCCAGCTCGGTGACGGTGGCGGCGCGCTCCAGCAGCAGGTCGAGCAGCACGCCGCGCAGCGAGTCGGCCAGGGCGCGCAGCTGGCCGGGCGCGGTGACCACGAGCAGGTCCTCAAGCTCGTAGTCCGGGATGGCGTTGACCGTCATGAGGGCACCATACTAGAGTGATGGAACGTACCATTTTAATGGATCGTTCAACTTTAGTCGGCCGTTAACCCGGAAAGCTAACCGGGAACGGCCCCCCAGGCAAGGAGGCACCCATGGCCGAGGTCGTGCTGTTCCATCACGTGCAGGGACTGACCGAAGGTGTT
>DASWUW010000886.1:0-3265 GCA_036406335.1 Trebonia sp. | reverse complement strand
GGTCGCGGCGGCCTGCGGGGTGTCCGAGAAGACGGTCTTCAACTACTTCCCGGTCAAGGAAGCCCTGGTCATGGATCGCCTGGAGGGTACTCTGGCCGCTCTGCGAGCCGGGCTCGCCGACCCGGCCCGCACGCCGGTGCGGGCAGCGCTGGAAATCCTCGCCCGTGAGCTGAGCGGCCTGGCCGGCCTGCTTGCGGGGGCGCCGGACAAGGGCGAGGGGCGCCGCGCGTTCCTCCGGTTCGGCGATCTGATCCGGGCTACGCCCGCGCTGCGGGCCTACCAGGCCGACATGATGGAGCGGGCCGTCACGGCCGCCACCGAGGTGCTGGCCACGCGGGCCGGGATGACCGCGGACGACCCCGAGCCGCAGATCGCCGCCCGGGCTCTGCTCGGGCTGTGGCGGGTTCAGGCGGACAGCCTGCGCAAGCACCTGGACCGGGAGGGTCCGGCGGGCGGCTTGCCGGAGCGGGTGACCGCGGACGTTCACCGGGCGGCGCGGCTCATCGAGAACGGGCTGCGCGCCCTCCCCGGATAAGAACGGTCCGGCTGAGGCCCGGGCCGGCCGGGACCTGGACTGGCTAAGTCCCGGGCGGCCGGCCAGGGCTGCGCCGCGAGCACGGCCAGGTGCAGGGCGACAACTATGTCCTCCAGGTCCGGCAGCGACTCGGTCTTGTCCGCGCTGACCCGGGAGCGCACCAGCTCCAGGGTGGCGCCGGCCAGTGCCTGGTAGGCCTCCTCGGGAACCGTCGGCCAGTCGGGGTGGCGGATGCGCGCACGCCGGTGCCACTTCGCGTTGACCTCGGCATACCGGGCCCCGGCGGCCTTCAGCCGCTGGACCGTGGCCGGGCCGGCCGCGGGCATGTCGATGTAGAAGACCCGGGCGAAGGCGGGTTCGTCGGCCAGGAAGCGCAGGAACGCCCGGCAGCCCGCCCGCAGCGACTCCTCGTCCGGAGCGTCGGCCGGGACCGCGCGCGCCGCCTCGGCCACGTGCTCGAGCAGGAGCTGGCCGCCTTGGCGGGTCGCCGCCATGAAGCAGTCTTCCCGGCTGCGGAAGTGAAGGTAGAACGCGGCCCGGGAGACCTTGGCCCGGCGCACGATGTCGGCCACGGTCACCGCCGGGTACCCCTTCTGGGCGACCGCGGCGATCGCGGCGCGCAGCAGCCGCTCCCGCTGCGACGCCTGCACGTCCGGCGCCGGAAGGCGGTTGCGACCTCGTGGCAGCCCCGGCTTTCCCACGTGGGTCTCGGCCAAAGTGCCCTCTTGCTTGGAGTCGAGCATGAGCCTAGAGTAGCGGGAAAATTCCTAAAGTACGGATTCGTACTTTAGGCCGTGCGCGCGATCAACGCCGACGTCGCGCGGAAAGGTGATGCGCAATGACAGCCACCATCAGCGGTACAGCGACGTCCGGAGCAGTTCAAGGGCTCTGGCGTCGGCAGCTCAGTCACTATCCAGAGACCCGGCCCCGCATGTGGTACCTGGCCATCGTGGTGGCCGCGACGATCGTCCTCTACTACGAGCTCTACATCGCTGGCGCGGTGTCGCCGAGCATCATCGCCGGCACCGGCATGACGTTCCCGTTTTACGTTTACATCAGCGTGGTGGGCAACGCAGTCGGCGCGTTCGGCTCACTTGCGGCTGGCCTCTCCGACCGGTGGGGGCGGGCCAACCTGGTCGCCTATGGCTTGCTGGTCACCGGCGTGCTCGTCCTCGTGGGCATCCCCAACGTGTCTGGCAAGTGGGGCTTCGCGATCCTGTTCTGCGTTATCGGCCTGGTTGAGGGGGTCATCCTGGTCGCCACCCCGGCGCTCATCCGGGACTTCTCCCCGCAGCTGGGCCGGGCGTCGGCGATGGGCTTCTGGACCCTCGGACCGGTCATCGGCAGCCTCGTCGTGGCCATCGTGTCCAGCAACACGGTCAACCACCTGGGGGCCTGGCAGGACCAGTTCATCATCTGCGGGATTGTCGGGGTCGTCGTCGGCATCGTCGCGCTGTTCGGGCTCAAGGAGCTGTCACCGCGGCTGCGCGACCAGCTGATGGTGTCGATCAGGGACCGCGCGCTCATCGAGGCGCGGGCCCGCGGACTGGACGTCCGGGAGTCGCTGCGCAACCCGTGGCGGCAGATGCTGCACCTGGACGTCATCGGTTCCGCGTTTGCGATCTCGGTATTCCTGCTCATCTACTACACCGCCGTCGGCTTCTTCACGGTGTACTTCACCACGCTGCACGGCTTCTCGCTGTCCAAGGCGAACAGCATCGGCGACTGGTTCTGGGCGTTCGACGCGATCGGCCTGATCGTGGTCGGGGTCATTTCCGACCGGCTCCGGGTGCGCAAGCCGTTCATGGTGATCGGGGCGGTCGGCGGCATCGTGATGACGATCGTCTTCCTCAACCTGGGGCCGAACACCTCGTACTCGACGTTCGCCGTGGTCATCAGCATCCTCGCGGTGTTCCTGGCCATCGCCTACGCGCCCTGGATGGCGAGCTTCACCGAGACGGTGGAGCGGCGCAACCCGGCGCTGATCGCGACCGGCCTGGCCGTGTGGGGCTGGATCATCCGGGTCGTCATCGCGGTATCGGTGCTGGTCCTGCCGACCGTGGTCAGCTCGATGACGCCGCTGGTGACCTATGGCGGTCAGGTGTCCACGCTGTCGGCGCAGTACGCGCCGCAGCTGGCCACCCTCGCCGCGATCGATCCCCGGACGCAGGCTGCCCTGCAGGCCACCCCGCCGTCCGCGGCGGCGCAGGTGACCGCGGTGGGCGAGATCGCCAAGGCGTTCTCCGTCACGCCGGCCGCCGCGACGACCCGGCTGGTCGCGCTGTCCAAGGTGCCGCAGGCTGACCTGCTGTTCCTCGGCCAGCACGGCACCGACGTGCAGAAGGCGGCCGCCGCCGCGCCCGGCCAGTGGAGAAACTGGTGGTGGGTGTGCGTCGGCGGTGAGGTCGTCTTCATCCCGTTCGTCCTGCTGATGGCGGGCCGCTGGCGCCCGCGCAAGGCCCGGGAAGACGCGGAGGAGCACGAGCGCAAAGTCCAGGAGGAGCTGGGCGCACTGGAAAAGGCGTAACCGCACCTGCCCGCACCGGGCCAGCCGCGGCCTGACCGCCGCGGCTGGCCCGGTATTCTGCGGCGGCAAGGCGGTCTATGCCGTCCTTACCCGGCAGGCTTGACGGCTAGGCGCGCCGGCAGGTGTCAAAGGTGCCGCCGTCCAGGCCGGAGTCGAACAGCACGGCCGCGAAACCATAGGACGGCCGCTGCACGACCCGGCAG
>DASWUW010000885.1:0-3664 GCA_036406335.1 Trebonia sp. | reverse complement strand
CGTCGATGGCCAGCACGGACCGGACCCCGCCCAGCTTGGCCACCCGGGCCAGCTCGGCCGGGGTGAGGCCGCCCGGCACGGACGCGATCACGTCCGGTACCACCAGCCGGGTGGGGCTCGCCCCGCTCAGGACGGGCGCGGCGGTGCCGGCCACCGCGGGGGTCGAGACGCCCGCGGCGGGATCAGTGCCCACACGGGCCGACGGGGTGTTCCCGGGACCGTTGTGGATGCCGCCGAACGCGGCGAAGGTAACGGCGACGACCACGCTGAACACGGCCAGCCCGCCGTCGGCGGGCGGCAGCGATCGGCGGTGCAGGATCGGCAGCCTCACAGTGCCTTCATTGTACAAAGTCGGCTACGGCCTGTCGCCGCGGGCTCCGGTCCCGGCCACTGCGGGCCCCGGTTCCGGCCGCCGCGGGCTCCGGTCCCCGGCCACTGCGGGCCCTGGTCCCGCGCGCCCAGGGCCCCGGTCCCGCGCGACGCGCTTCTTGCTGTTATCCGGGTTGCCGGGAGGGGCGGGACGAGATGCGGTCCGGCTGGTCCTGATTCCGGCCGGCGGACGGGGATGCTTCCCCGGGTAATAGCGGGAACTTAGCTGGGTGCGACTAGGCTTCCACCATGGCGCAGGAGGCAGACCGAAGTCCCGCTCAGGCGGGGGCCGGGGCGGCGCGCGGGGCCGCCCGGACGTCCCGGCCCGCACGCAAGCCGCAGGGACGGCCGTCACTCGGCGGCGGCACGCCCGCCCAGGACCGTGAGCTGCGGGCGCAGGGCCGGGAGACCGTGCGCAAGCTGCTGGAGGCGGGCACGGCCGAGTTCGAGGAGCGCGGCTTCAACGGGGTCCGGGTGGACGACGTGGTGAAGCGGGCCGGGATCTCGCACGGGACGTTCTACCTGTACTTCGCGAACAAGGAAGACTTGTTCAAGGCGCTGCTGCGGGACGCGCTGCACGACATGGAGACCGTCGCGGGCGACTTTCCCGTGGTTACCGGTGACGCCACCGGGCTGCGGCTGCTGCAGGCCTGGGTACGAAACTTCTCCGCCGCCTACGCGGCCCACGGCACCGTGCTGCGCACGCTCAGCTCGGCCAACGCCCCCGGCGAGATGTTCGCCGACGGGCTCCAGCTGTTCTTCAGCCTGACCGAGGCGATGACCACCGGGATGACCGCGGCCGCGGCGGCGGCCGGCCGGCACCAGGAGAACGCCGAGCTGACCGCGTTCGCCTGCCTGATGATGCTGGAGCGGGTCAACTTCGTGATGACCACCGAGGTGGAACTGCCGGAAGAGCTGATGAGCGACAAGATCGCGGACATCCTGTTCGCCGCGTTCGGCCTGGTGGTCCCGTAGCCGCGGCGCGCCGGCCGGCCGGCTGCGCGGCGCGGTGGTTCCCGGCGGCCTGGTTCAGGTAACCGGTTCCGGTAACAATTGAGAACGTGCGTTTCCTACATGACAGCTCCCCCGCCACCGACCTGACCTACAGCGACGTGTTCCTGGTCCCCGGGCGGTCCGCCGTCGGGTCCCGGCTCGACGTGGACCTGGCCACCCGGGACGGCAGCGGGGCCACCATCCCCGTCGTCGCGGCGAACATGACCGCCGTCTCCGGCCGCCGGATGGCCGAGACCATCGCGCGGCGCGGCGGCCTCGCCATCCTGCCCCAGGACATCCCGGCGGACGTGGTCGCCGACGTGGTGGCCTGGGTGAAGACCCGGGACCGGGTGACCGACACCGCGATCACCCTGGGGCCGGCCGACACCGTCGGCGAGGCCCTGGCCCTGCTGCCCAAGCGGGCGCACGGCGCGGTCGTCGTCACCGACTCCGGCGGCGTGCCCGTGGGGGTGGTCACCGAGGCGGACTGCGCGGGCGCCGACCGGTTCGCGCAGCTGCGGACGGTCATGTCGGCCGACCCGTTTACGCTGCCCGCCGGGACGACGCCGGCCCGGGCGTTCGGGCTGCTGCACGCCGGGCGGCACCGGCTCGCGCCGGTGGTAGCGCCGTCGGGCGAGTGCACCGGCATCCTGACCCGGACCGGGGCGCTGCGGGCGACGCTGTACTCCCCCGCGCTCGACGCCCGCGGGCGGCTGCGGATCGGCGCCGCGGTCGGCGTCAACGGGGACGTCGCGGCCAAGGCGAAGCAGCTGCTCGACGCGGAGATCGACGTGCTGGTGGTGGACACCGCTCACGGTCACCAGGAGAAGATGCTGAGCGCGCTGCGCGCGGTGCGGGCACTGTCCCCGCCGGTCCCCGTAGTGGCGGGCAACGTGGTGACCCCGGCCGGGGTGACCGACCTGGTCGAGGCGGGCGCGGACATCGTCAAGGTCGGCGTCGGGCCGGGCGCCATGTGCACCACCCGGATGATGACCGGGGTCGGGCGGCCGCAGTTCTCCGCGGTTCTGGAGTGCGCCGAGACGGCCGCCGCGCTGGGCGCGCACATCTGGGCCGACGGCGGGGTGCGGCACCCGCGCGACGTCGCGCTCGCGCTCGCCGCGGGCGCCTCCTCGGTGATGATCGGCTCCTGGTTCGCCGGCACCTACGAGTCGCCCGGGGACACGTTCCGCGACCCGGACGGACGGCTGTACAAGGAAAGCTTCGGCATGGCGTCGGCGCGGGCGGTGCGGGTCCGCACCGCGTCGGACACCCCCTTCGAGCGGGCGCGCAAGGCACTGTTCGAGGAGGGGATCTCCTCGGCCCGGATGTACCTCGACGCGGCCCGGCCCGGGGTGGAGGACCTGCTCGACATGATCATCGCGGGGGTGCGGTCCTCGTGCGCGTACGCGGGCGCGGGCGACCTGCCGTCGTTCGCCGGGCGGGCCGTCGTCGGCGTGCAGAGCGCCTCCGGCTACACCGAGGGGATGCCGGTCCCGACCAGCTGGTAGCTAGCCGGCGGTCTGCTCCTCGGCGTCGGACGCGGTGGCCGAGGCCTTGTCAGCCCAGTCGACCATGCGGTCGATGAGGGCAGCGTCGGTGTGCCGTTCGGCGTGACCGAAACCGGGGAGCAGCCAGAGCTCCTTGGGCTCCTTGGCCGCCTCGAAGATCTGCTGGGCGTGATCGGGCGG
Organism: Trebonia sp.; assembly: GCA_036406335.1. Classification (GTDB taxonomy): domain Bacteria; phylum Actinomycetota; class Actinomycetes; order Streptosporangiales; family Streptosporangiaceae; genus Trebonia. The sequence continues at coordinate 614 of DASWUW010000885.1, read as the reverse complement.
GAAGTAGATGTCCTGGTCGCCGTGCACGATCAGCACCGGCGTGGGCGAGATCCTCCCCGCCGCCTCGGCGGGCGGCATCGGGTCGGGCACCGGCCAGCCATGGGGGTCAACCCGGGTTTTCAGCACGTACTTGGTAAACATCCGGCCCAGGCGGCGTTCGGCCGCCAGGTGGACCCGGCGCATCGCCACCGTGCCCCGGTAGTACCAGCGGCCCGGGCTGCTGACCGAGATGACCGCGTCCGTGCCGCCGCGCAGCGCCGCGTGCCGCAGCACCACCGACCCGCCCATCGAGAAGCCGACGGTGACAACGCGCCGGTAGCCGAGCTCGCGGGCGTACCGGACCGCCACGTCCACGTCGTCGATCTCTTTGTCGCCCAGCGTGGTGAGGCCGCCCGACCGGCCGTGGCCGCGGAAGTCGAACGTCACCACCCCGGCGGAGCGGTTGAAGTGCTGTACCAGCTGCCAGACCAGCGGGCGCTGCCAGGTCATGGTGAATCCGTGCGCGACGACGATCGCCAGGTCCAGTGCGGAGGCCGGCTCCTCCGGGTGCGTCCGGCCAGGCGCGGGCAGGTGCACGGCGTCGATGCGGACGCCGTCCTGGGTCACCAGCATGA
>DASWUW010000884.1:0-1595 GCA_036406335.1 Trebonia sp. | reverse complement strand
CGCGACGCGGCCCTGCTCGCCCTGGTCAGGGCCGAGGCCGCGGGCATCCTGGGCTACGCCTCGCCCGCCGGGGTGGACCCCGACCGGGCCTTCAGCGAGATGGGCTTCGACTCGCTGACCGCGGTGGAGCTGCGCAACCGGCTGGCCGCCGAGACCGCGCTCAAGCTGCCCGCCACCCTGCTGTTCGACTACCCGACCCCGGCGGTGCTCACCGGGTACCTGCGGGCCGAGCTGGCCGGTGACCAGGAGACCGGGCGGCTGACCGTGACCGCGGCGTCCCGGCCGGCCGGAGATGACGAGCCGGTCGCGATCGTCGGGATGGGCTGCCGTTACCCCGGCGGCGTGCGGGCCCCCGAGGACCTGTGGGCGCTGCTGGCCAGCGGCGGGGACGCGATCTCGGGCTTCCCGGCCGACCGCGGCTGGGACGAGCCGCCGTTCAGCCGCGAGCGCGACGACTACACCCCGGCCGGCGGGTTCGTGCACGAGGCGGCCGAGTTCGACCCCGGCTTCTTCGGCATCAGCCCGCGCGAGGCGACGGCGATGGACCCGCAGCAGCGGCTGCTGCTGGAAATCTCCTGGGAAGCAATCGAACGCGCGGGGATCGACCCGGTCTCGCTGCGCGGCAGCCAGACCGGCGTCTTCGCCGGCGGGTACTCGACCGGCTACGGGCTCAGCCTCTACTTCGGCGGCGACCCGGGCGAGCTCGAAGGCCACCTGATGACCGGCGGCGCGCCCGCGGTGATCTCGGGCCGGGTCTCCTACACGCTCGGCCTCGAGGGGCCGGCCATGACGATGGATACGGCCTGCTCGTCCTCCCTGGTCGCGCTGCACCTGGCCAGCCAGGCGCTGCGGTCCGGGGAGTGCACGCTGGCCCTGGCCGGCGGCGTGACGATCATGGCCACCCCGTGGGAGCTGGCGGGCATGGCCCGGCAGGGCAACCTGGCCGCGGACGGCCGCTGCAAGTCGTTCGGCGCGGGCGCGGACGGCATGGGCATGGCCGAGGGCGCCGGCGTGCTCGTCCTCGAGCGATTGAGCGATGCCCGGCGCCACGGGCACCGGGTGCTCGCGGTGATGGCGGGCAGCGCCGTCAACCAGGACGGCGCCTCCAACGGGCTGACCGCCCCCAACGGGCCCGCGCAGCAGCGGGTCATCCGGGCTGCCCTGGCCCGCGCCGGGGTCCGCCCGGCCGAGGTCGACGCGGTCGAGGCGCACGGCACCGGCACCGTGCTCGGCGACCCGATCGAGGCGCAGGCCGTGCTGGCGGTCTACGGGCAGGACCGGCCGCGGGACCGCCCGCTCCGGCTCGGGTCGCTGAAGTCGAACATCGGCCACACCCAGGCCGCGGCCGGCGTGGCCGGGGTCATCAAGATGGTTCTCGCCCTGCAGCACCAGGAGCTGCCGCGGACCCTGCACGCGGGCGAGCGGTCGGCCCACGTGGACTGGTCGGCGGGCGACGTGCGGCTGCTCACCGAGGCGGCCCCGTGGCCCGCGGCCGACGGCCGGGTCCGGCGGGCCGGCGTGTCCTCGTTCGGCATCAGCGGCACCAACGCGCACGTCATCATCGAAGAGCCCCCCGCCGCCGCCCCGGTTTCGCC
>DASWUW010000883.1:0-2556 GCA_036406335.1 Trebonia sp. | reverse complement strand
GGCCTCATCGACAAGCGGGGACGGCAGGCAGCTCACATGGCTGGTGCGAACAGCGGAAACGTGGCCGACGACGCGGCCGCGCGGCAGGCGGCCCGGATCGCGGTCGAACTTTCAGAGGCCGGCGGACCCGGTCCCGACGGCCCCGACGGCTTCGACGGCTCCGGGAACGGCTCCGAGGACAGCCCCGGCGGCCCGGCCGGGAAGAAGCGGATCGCCGGCCGCCTGCGCGGGATCAGCGGGCGCACCACGTCCGCGGTGACCGGTGCCGCCGCGGGGGCCCGCCGGGGGGCGGACAGCGCCCGCCGGGGGGCCGGGTCGGCCGGCCGCGGGGTGTCGTCCGGGGTGTCGTCCGGCATGGGCTGGCTTACCGGGCAGGTGCTGGCTATGGGGCCGCGGCTGCGGATCCGGGACCAGGCGGCGCTGCGGGCCCAGTTCCCCGGTCAGTCCGACGACGAGATCGCGCAGCGGCTCGTCGAGCGGGCGGGGCGGGCCGCGGCGGCGGTCGGCGGAACAACCGGGGCCTGGGCCGCACTTCCGGTGGTCCCCGCGTTCCCGGCCGAGGTGGCGGCGGAGACCCTGGCCGTCATCGGAATCGAGGTCAAGCTGGTCGCCGAGCTGCACGAGATCTACGGCCTGCCCGCCGCCGGCAGCGTGACCGAGAAGGCGCGGGCCTACCTCGGGTCGTGGGCCACCCGCCGCGGCGTGCACCAGGTGGACGGCGGCCTGCTCCTCATCGCCGAGTCCCCGCTGGCGCGGCAGCTGGCCCGGCGGCTCGCCTCCCGCGTCCGCCGGTCCGCCTTCGCGCTCGCGCCGCTGTTTACCGGGGCGGTCGCCGGGGCGGTGCTCAACCGCAGGGAGACGCGTAAGCTCGGCTACCAGATCCGGGATGACCTGCGCCAGCGCCGCACCACGGTCACCGCGACCGTGATCAGTTAACCTGGCCCGTATGACCGCTGGCCCCCCGTCCGCCGGACCCGCATCCGCCGGCCCCGCGCCCGCTGGCCTGCGCTACGGCAGCCCCGCCGGACGCTGGGCCCTGGCCGCGACCGTCCTCGGTTCTGGCATCGCCGCGCTTGACGCCACCGTCGTCAACATCGCGCTGCCCGCGATCGGCCGGGATTTCCATGCCTCGGTGGCGAGCCTGCAGTGGGTGATCGACGGCTACACGCTCCCGCTGGCGGGCCTGCTGCTGCTCGGCGGCGCCCTGGGTGACGCCTACGGACGGCGGAAGGTCTTCCTGATCGGCATCGTGTGGTTCGCGCTCGCCTCGCTGGCCTGCGGCCTGGCCCCCGACGACGGGTTCCTCATCGCGGCCCGGGCGCTCCAGGGCGCCGGGGCCGCGCTGCTCACACCGGGCAGCCTGGCGATCCTGCAGGCGTCGTTCGCCCCGCAGGACCGGTCCAAGGCCATCGGCGCCTGGTCGGGACTGGGCGGGGTGGCTGCCGCGGCCGGGCCGTTTCTGGGCGGCTGGCTGATCGGTGCCGTCTCCTGGCGGCTCGTCTTCTTCATCAACCTGCCGGTGGCGGTGGCCGTGCTCGCCATCGCGGCCCGGCATGTCCCTGAGTCACGGGCGCCGGGGCCGCGTCCGCCGCTCGACGTGACCGGCGCGCTAACTATCAGCCTGGCCCTGGCGGGCCTCACCTACGGGCTGATCGACGCCTCGGCCGACGGCTGGACCTCCCCGGTAGTGCTCGCGAGCCTGGCCGCGGGCGTGATCCTGTTCGCGGCGTTCTGCACCGTCGAACTGCGCAGCAGTCATCCGATGCTGCCGCTGACGGTGTTCCGCGCCCGCCAGTTCAGCGCGGCCAACGCGGTCACCTTTGTCGACTACGCGGCCCTGGGCGGGGCCCTGTTCCTCGTACCGGTCGTGCTGCAGGAGGTCAGCGGCTACAGCCCGCTGCAGGCGGGGATGGCGCTGCTGCCGCTGACCGCCATCATGCTCGCCCTGTCCGCCCGCTCGGCCGCGCTCGCCTCCCGGATCGGGCCGCGGCTGCAGATGACCGTCGGGCCCCTGCTGATCGCCGCCGGGATGGCGCTGTTCGCGCGGGTGCACGGCAGCGGGGACTACCTGACCCAGGTGCTGCCCGCCGTGCTGGTGCTGGGCCTCGGGCTGGCCGCCAACGTGGCCCCGCTGACCGCCACCGCGCTGTCGGCGGCGCCCGCCGAGCATTCCGGCATCGCCTCGGCGGTCAACAACGACGTGGCCCGGGCGGCCGGGCTCATCGCGGTGGCGGTGCTGCCCGCCCTGGCCGGCCTCACCGGAGCCGCCTACCTGCACCCGGCCGCGCTGACCCGCGGATTCCACGTCGCCGTGCTGATCGCCGCCGCGGTGGCGGCGGCGGGCGGGCTCCTGGCCGCGCTGACCATCCGCAACCCGGTCCGGACCGGGGCCGGCCCGGATCCGGGCGCGGCCCGGGCGGACGCGCTCGACTGCCTGCACTGCGCCCTGGACGCCCCGCCGCTCCGGTCCCGGGCGATAACCTCGGCAGGGAACCCAGCGGGGCCGGCGGAGGGATGATCATGACAGCGGAAGAGACGCGGGCGGCCGAGGCGGTT
>DASWUW010000882.1:0-2200 GCA_036406335.1 Trebonia sp. | reverse complement strand
GCCGTCCGTCGACGGGCGGCCGTGATCGGCCGCCGACAGGAACCCAAGCAGTTCCCGCGGCCGGATCAGGCTTCCGGCATGCGTCACCGGGATTCGCTCCATCGCCAACTCCCAAACAAGCCGTCAGATACCTAGGTATTTGGTGTCATCCAAGAAAAGGCCCCTGGCCGGCGCTGCGTCAACATAGATCGCCAACGATCGAGGTCACAATCGCATCAAGTGTCCGCTCGCCACATATCCTTGGCTGGCAAGTTGGCGGTGACGCCAGTGTCCCGCCATCATTGGCGGAGGAAGCTGGCGGGTGCGGCATTTCCGCTGCATAACCACGGTATGTTGATGTCAACAATTACATCCCGCTAAAGTTAGGCGAAGGCAGGTTCTGCACACCATGGCCGACCCCGGTGCTGTACTTGAACTGGAAAAGCTCAGCGTCGGCTACGACCGGTCTCTGGTTGTACGCGATCTCACTCTCACCGTGAGTAGCGGCGAGGTGGTGGCGCTGCTCGGGGCTAACGGCGCGGGCAAGACGACTACCCTGCGCGCGGTCTCCGGCCTGCTCAAGCACGGGGCGGGCGCGGTCCGGCTAGGCGGTACGGACCTGGCCGGCGTCGTGCCCGCCGCGCGGGCCCGGCTGGGCATCGCGCACGTGCCGTCCGACCGGGGGCTGTTCTTCGGGCTGACGGTAGCCGAGCATTTCCGGCTGGACGGCCTGAGCAGCGCGACCGACCTGGACGCCGCGTTTGACCATTTCCCGGCGCTGCGCCCGCTCAAGGAGCGCAAGGCCGGCCTGATGTCGGGCGGCGAGCAGCAGATGCTCGCCATCTCGCGGGCACTGGCCCGCAAGCCGAAGCTGCTGATGCTGGACGAGATGAGCCTGGGTCTCGCCCCGGTCATCGTGGGCCGGCTGCTGCCGGTGGTGCGCGAGTACGCGACCACCACGGGTACCGGGGTGCTGCTGGTCGAGCAGCACGTGCACATGGCGCTGAAGATCGCCGACCGCGGCTACGTGCTGTCCCACGGGGAGCTCGCCGCCAGCGGCACCGCCGGGGCGCTGAGCCACGACAGCGCGCTGCTGGCCGCGAGCTACCTGGGCGGCGAGGCCTCCTAACCGGGCCGGCCGCACCCCGTCAGCGGCTGAAACCCCAGTTCAGCAGGGCCGTGGCGTCGGCCGCGGCGGCGGTCAGGGTAGCCGAGTTGACCGCGGAGGAGTCAAGCACGACCCCGATCAGGGTCTTACTCCCCCGCTTCGCCTCGAACAGCAGGCACTGGCCCGCCCCGTGGGTGTACCCGGTCTTGATCCCGGCCGCCCCCGGGTACCGGCCGAGCAGCGGATTCAGGTTCTTCCAGACGTGAACGCGGTGGCCGGCGCCGGCCCCCGTCTGGTACTCACGGGTCGCCACAACCTCGGCAAAGGGCTTTAGCCGCATGGCCGCCCGTCCCAGGATCACCAGGTCGTGCACGGTGGAGTAGGTGGCGTACTCCGTGGGATCGGGCAGCCCGCTGAAGTCGCTGTAATGCGTCTTGCCCATCCCGAGGGCACGGGCGGCCGCGTTCATCCGCGCGATGAACCCGCTGAGCCCGGGTCCGTAGGCGGCGGCCAGCGTGTAGGCCGCGTCGCAGCCCGACGGCAGCATCATCGCGTACAGCAGCTGCGCCGTGGTGAGCTTCTCCCCGGGCCGCAGTCCCGCGGTCGACGCGTCGTAGCGCTCGTCGTAGGCGGTGATTCCGGCGGGCACCGTGATCACCCGGTGCAGGTTCAGCCCGGGTGTCCTGAGCACCACGTACGCGGTCATCACCTTGGTGACGGAGCCGATCGGGTGCTCGGTCACCGAGGACCGGGACCAGAGGTCAGCGCCGGTCGCGGCGTTCGCCACCTCCGCCCGGAGCGCCCGGACGCCCGGGGGCGCGGCCTGCGGCACGGCCGCGGTGCCCGCGGTTGCCGTCTCCGCCGCCCGGGCGGCGGGGGCGGCGGTAACACCCGCCGCGAGCAATCCCGCTACCACGGCGGCCGCGGCCAGCTGGCCGGCAATCCGCATCACGCCACCCCCATGTCCCAACGGCTGCACCCGCATTCTTTCAGTGCGGCCCACCTGAGGCGCCAGGTTGCGATTGAATTTTGATCAGAACGGGTCGGGCTTCGTCTCCGAGCGTACGCGTCACGCCGTTCGCAGGGCAGGGATGCGTTCCCGAACGCATCCCT
>DASWUW010000881.1:0-3654 GCA_036406335.1 Trebonia sp. | reverse complement strand
GTCCAGCAGCCCGCGCACGGCCTGGGCGGTGCGGTGGGTCGCGACCGCCTCCAGTGCCCCTGAAGTAGCGAAGATGACGATCAGCAGGCCGCCGTCAAGAACCTGGCCGACCGCGGCCGCGCCGAGCGCGGCCAGGACCATGAGCAGGTCAACATCCAGGGTTCTCCTGCGCAGCGCCCGGAGCCCGGCCAGCCCGGGCTCCCAGCCGCCGGCCGCGTAACTGGCCAGGAAGAACACCCAGGCCGCAGCGACCGGGGCCTGGGCGAAAGGCACAATCAGGCCGGCCGCGAACAGAACGGCGGCCAGCGACGCCCAGCGCACCGCAGGCAGCGACCAGACACCGGCGCGCGGCGCGCCCGCAGCCTGGACGCGTCCGGGGCCGCTGGCCGGGACGGTGCCGGGCGGGGTCAGCTGGGCGGTCATCGCGTACTTCTCTCAGTCGGGGTCAACCGCAAAAGATTACAGGATCACATGAAGAAATGTTCATGTGATGGCCCTGCTATGGTGTCGTTATGGGTCATGAAGAGCGGGAACGAGACCGCCGGCAGACTCCGCCGGCGGCACTTGACGCCGCTACCGCGGCATCCGTCGCCGCGACCCTCCAGGCGCTGGCCACTCCCAGCAGGCTGCTGATCCTCGCCCGGCTGCGCCGTGAGCCCTGCTCGGTCACCCAGCTGTCACTGGACGTCGGCATGGAACAGTCAGCGGTCTCCCACCAACTGCGCGTCCTGCGCCACCTCGGCCTCGTCGCTGGCACCCGTAACGGCAAGAGCACCGTCTACGCCCTCTACGACAACCACGTTGCGATGCTCCTGGACGAAGCCGTCTACCACAGCGAGCACCTGCGCCTCGGCATCCGCGACAACGCCGCCCTGCCTGAAGCGGTAACGTCCGCCAGCTGACCGACGGCGTGCGCACGCTCCTCGCGTCCGCTGACTAACCGATGACGGCCTACCTGGCCCGGCCGGAGCTGGCGGGGGCGCCGTCAGGTTCCGTAGCGGAAGGTTGCCGTGCACCCGCCGTCGACGGTCACGATCGATCCGGTCATGAAGGACGCCTCGTCAGAGGCGAGGAACGTCGCGACCCGGGCCACTTCCGATGCCTGCGCCTGGCGGCCGATGGGCTGCAAGGCGGCGCTCGCTTCCCGTCGCGCCTCGGCGGCGGCGCGCTCGGCCGGCGAAAGGGACCCCCGGCGCCCGCCCATGTCCGTGTCGATGTACCCAGGGCAGATGGCGTTGACGCGAAGACCGCCGGAGCTGTAGTCGACGGCCAGCTGCCTGGTCAGGTTGACGATGGCGCCCTTAGAGGCACAGTACGAAGGGGCCAGCGGCGCGCCGATGATGCCGTAGGTGGAAGCGATGTTGATCATGGAGCTCTGCGGGCGGCGCAGGAGATGCGGGATCGCTGCCCGGGCGCACAGGAAAGTCCCGCGCAGGTTGACGGCGATCGTCCGGTCCCAGACGTCGATGTCGAGCTCATGGAGGCGAGCTGACCCGCCGGAAATGCCAGCGTCGTTGACCAGCACGTCGAGTTGCCCGAAGTCGGCGACGGCGCCGTCGACCAGGGCGGCGACCTGTTCGGCAGCGGCCACGTCGCAGGGCCTGAAGGACGCCCGGCCGCCCGCGCTCCGGATCTCCGCGGCAGTCCGCTGCCCCCCGTCGACGTTCGTGTCACCGATGGCGACGGCCGCGCCCGCGGCGGCCAGGTCGAGGGCGATGGCTCGCCCGATACCGGTCGCCCCGCCGGTCAGCAGCACAACCCGGTCAGTCAGGGAGGGCATCAGCACCCGCCTCCTCGTCCTCTTCGTGAACGCACCTGGCACCGGGCCTTAAGAACTCGGCCCGAGAACCGTACCGGAACCCAGCGGGCCTGCCTGGCCAGGGTGGGCTGTCCCTGAGCAGCGCAGACGCTGAGACCATGGGGCGGCCAAAAGCTCGTCATGGCGAATAGTATTGTTAGTCAAGGCGATGAGGTGAGGTCATCGTAGCTTAATGTCACCCCATAGATACTGTGAGTCACTCTTTCTGTGTACGCTACTCAGTAACCAGGGCTTATCCGCCCTGGGGATCTCACCCATCTTCGCGACGACCACGCGTTCCGGTGCCGCGGGGGCGCTACCGGACCGTCAGCTAGCCGAATTCAGATACAGCTTCAGGAAGGACCAGGCAATGATCAAAATTCTGCGCAGCCTCGGGATCACCAGCGACGTCGCTTACCTGGCGGGGATGCTGTCCATAGGGGCGAGCATCGCCGCATGGACCGCTTCCAGCCGGATGGAGAACGCCCCCGGCGACAAGGCCGACCGGTGGGGCATCTACGTGGGCCTGTGGGCTCCGACCTTCATGGCTCTCGGCAACGCGATCCAGACCCAGGAGGGCAGGGACTAGAAGAACAGCGTCACCGACGGTGCCGGCTGGCCGCACTGCTGACGAGGGAGCGAGCGGCGGTCCCGGGTACGGCGTTCGCGTCACCGGTGCGACCAGCGGGTACGGTGACCCGCGACAATGATCCGCCAGGATCAGAAACTGCACGGCCGCGCGAGAATTCACAGCTGACGGCGGGTATAGCCCGGCGCCGTCCGTGCTTGCTGGATTCTTCCCCTGAGGAGCCGTCAGTGATCCCTTCCGAACCGGCCGTTGCTACCCGCGGCCTCACCAAGCGCTTTGGTGATCTCGTGGCCGTCGACCGGCTCGACCTGCGGGTCGAGCCGGGAACCGTCTTTTCCCTCCTCGGCCCGAACGGGGCGGGCAAGACCACCGTGGTCCGGATGCTGGCCACCTTGTCCGAGCCGACGAGCGGCACCGCGACCGTTTGCGGCCATGACGTGGTGCGCGAGGCAGACGCGGTGCGGCGCGCGATCTCCATGACCGGGCAGTTCGCCGCCCTCGAGGACAACCTGACCGCGCGGGAGAACCTGATGCTGATGGCCCGGCTGCGCGGCTACGGCCGGGCGGCGGCCAGCCTGCTGGTTGACTCCCTCGTGGACCGATTCGACATCGGCGAGTTCCGGGACAAGCTCATCAAAGCGGTTTCGGGCGGCCAGCGCCGGCGCGTCGACCTAGCCGCCAGCCTGGTCGTCCAGCCTCAGCTCCTGGTCCTGGACGAGCCGACTACCGGGCTGGACCCCCGCAGCCGTCAGGTGGTGTGGTCGACCGTGCGCGATCTGGTCGATGACGGTGTCACGGTGCTGCTCACCACGCAGTACCTCGAAGAGGCGGATGCGCTCGCCGACGACATCGTCCTGATCGATCACGGTCAGGCGGTGGCCGCCGGCTCGCCCAGCGACCTCAAGGCGCGCATCGGCGACCAGCGGGTGGATGTCGTCGCCGTCGACCACCAGGGCCTGGACGAGCTGGTAGCCGTCCTCTCCGGCGTTTTCCCGATCAACGTTTCGCGGGAGCGCCGGACCGTGTCGGTCCCCGCACCGGATGAGATCGACGACCTGGCGAGGGTTGCGGCAGCCGTGCGCTCGAGCGGAGTACCGATCGACGAAATCGCCCTGCGACGACCGACCCTAGACGACGCCTTCCTGGCGCTCACCGGTCAACCCCCGACCGCGAGCGCCCCGACTCGCGACAACCGCGCGGAGGTCGCGTCATGACTGCCCTCGCAACCTCGCCGGCCGGGGGCGGCCCGCGCGCAGCCGGGGTCTTG
>DASWUW010000880.1:0-3141 GCA_036406335.1 Trebonia sp. | reverse complement strand
CGCCTGCGGGCGGCGAGTACCCACACCGCCAGGGTCACGAAGCCAACGGCCGCCCAGAACGTGTGCGGCGGCGACCCGCCGGCCCCGGCCGTCTCGGGGAACACCGCCACCAGCATCGTGGCCGCCCCGCCGGTCATGAGTACGAGGCGGCCCGCTAGCCGCGCCGGCCGCAGCGCCAGTCCGGTGATTACGTAGCAGGCCCCCACCCCCGCCAGCGCGAGCGTCATCACCCACCGGTCGGCCGCCCCCACTGCCGCGAGCGCGCTGATCGTGCCGGTTACCGCGTCAAAAGAGCCCGGCTGCAGCCCCGCGGCCAGCGTCCAGCCGCCCACCAGCAGCACCGGCGCTGCCGCTGAGGAGACCAGACCCCACCACGGCACGCCTCGCATGTCCACCACCATAGGCGAGCCCCGCCCCGCTACGGCGAGCCGCGCCGGGCCCGGGCCCGGCGCTTGCCCTCGTGCATGGCCTGTACCCGGGCGACCGGGATCGTGTGCCCCTCCGCGACGAGGTCCTCGGGCAGGGCCTGCGGCGGCGGCAGGGCAGCGGCCCAGGGATCAGCGCCGGCCAGCAGCCGCGCCGCGTTCCGCACCGTGAAGTCCCCGGGCGCAACCTCGTCCAGCGAGTCCCAGGCCACCGGGAACGAGACCGGCACGCCCGGGCGTGCCCGGGGGCTGTAAGGGGCCGCCACGGTCGCGCCGTGCGCCCGGGTCGAGTCGACGAACACCAGGCCGCCGCGGTCGGCCTTGATGAACGCGGTCGTCGCGAGGCCAGGGTCCAGCCGCGCGGCCCGCTGGGCCAGGGCCCGGGTCGCCGCCGCCGCGTCGTCCGCCGACACCGGTTCCTGAACCGGCACGTAAATGTGCACGCCCTTGGCGCCGCTGGTCTTGACCGCACCCGCCAGGCCCGCCCCGGACAGCGCTTCCCGGACCAGCCTGGCCGCGGCCACCGCCCGCCCGAATTCGCCCGCGGCCGGCGGGTCGATGTCGAGCACCAGGTAGGACGGCCGGTCCAGGTGGCCGGCGGTGCCCAGCGTGACGTGGTACTCCACCGCGCGCTGGTTGGCAAACCAGATCAGCGTCGGCTTGTCCTCGCACAGCGCGTACCGCACCTCCCGGCGCGACGACTCCGCCCACACCGGGACGGTCCTGATCCACGGCGGCGCGTAATCGGGCACGTTTTTCTGCATGAACGGGCGCTGGCCCGCGCGCACCCGGATCACCGACAGCGGCCGGCCGCTCAGCACCGGGACGATGCGGTCCGCGACCGCCTCCAGGTAGTCCACCAGGTCGCGCTTGGTCGCGTCCGCCCCGTCGAACAGCGGCTCGTCCAGGTGCGTCAGGGGGATCTCGGGTGCGGCCATGCGTAACGTCTACCCGTTCCGCGCCCAGGCACCGCCGACGTCAGCAGAATCAGTGGTTCGCGGTGTACCCGGGGCCAGTCTCATTCCGACACTCGCGGCCAGGCGACGGGCGCGCAGAATGAGCCCAGAGCCAGACGATTCTGGTCAGCACCGGGCCGCAGGCTGACGCCACCGTGGAGGAACCTCATGCGAACTGCCAGCGACGCCGGCGACCAGCCGGCCGCCGGCCAGCAGGCCGGGCGGGCTGCCGGTTCTCTGCTCGCCGGTACCCGGCTGACCGGCTGGCACGGCGGTCTCGCGGTCTGGGTCGACCAGCTGGGCTGGCTCCGGACCCTGAGCGACCGGCTGACCGGGGTGCTGGGGCCGCTGCGGGAACGGCATCAGGACAACCTGGTTCTGGAGCTGCTGCACGGCGGCCGGTGGGTCGGCCACCCGCTGCACCCGGCCCTGAGCGACCTGCCCGTCGGGCTGTGGACCGGTGTCACCGTGCTGGACGCGCTGGACCGAGACCCGGCTCCCCGGCCCGGAATCGGCGCCGCGGGCCTGCTCAGCGCGGCCGGCATCCTCGCCGCGGGCGCTACCGCCGTGACCGGTCTCACCGACTGGACCGTCAGCGAAGACCAGGACCGCCGCGCCGGTCTCTTCCACGGCCTGCTCAACACGGCGGCCCTCGGGCTGCAGTGCGCCTCCCTGGGCACCCGGATGGCCGGCCACCGCGGCACCGCCCGCGCGCTGGGCGCGGCCAGCCTCACGGTCACCGCCGCGGCCGGCTACCTCGGCGGTCACCTGGTATTCGCCCGAGGCGTCATGGTGAGCCGGGTGGCCTGGAACTCCGGGCCGCGCCGGTGGGTCCGCGCGCTGCCGGAGGCCGACCTGCCGGACGACTCGCCGGCCGCGGTGGCAGCCGAGGGCCGTCAGGTCATGCTGTACCGCCAGGGCGAGACGCTCTACGCCATCGACAACATCTGCAGCCACGCCGGCGGCCTGCTCAGCCGCTGCCCGGTCGCCAGCCTGACCGCGACCTGCCCGCTGCACGGGTCCCGCTTCTCACTCACCGACGGCAGCGTGCTCCGCGGTCCGGCCAACCAGCCGCAGCCGGTGCTGCCGGCCAGGATCCGCAACGGATGGATCGAGGTGCGCGGCAGCCAGCCGGCACCCCGCCGGCCCGCCAACGGAAGGAAACAGCCATGACATTCGTCCTCGTCGCCAACCTCGACGACCTAGAGGTCGGCGACACCATGCTCGTCAGCCAGCTGCGCGAACCGGTCTGCCTGATCCGCCTGGACGACGACGACGTCCGGGCGATCCACAACACCTGCACCCACCAGCAGCAGCCGCTGCACGAGGGCACCCTCCAGGAGGACGACACGCTGGTCTGCGCCTCCCACGCATCTCGCTACGACCTGACCACCGGCGAGGCGGTCGGCCCCTTCGCCTGCGGCGCCATCCCGGTATACGCGTGCCGGATCGAAGACGACGCCATCTTCGTCGATATCGACCAGCAGCTGAACGACGCGCCCCTCCCGCGCCACCCGGCACCCGGCTCACGGGGAGCACACTGACACTGCCGGGCTGGCCCGGGTGCCGAGCGCGGGCGTTCAGTCTGGCTGGCGGCGGCGGATCCGCACCGGGCCGCGGGCGGCGGCGATGTCGACGACGCGCCCGCCCTGGGTGACGTCCACCTCGCCCCGGCCGGCCAGCCGCCCGGCGGCGGCCCGGACCTCGTCCATCAGCGGGCGCCAGCTGTCCGGCCGGGCCGCCCGGGCCGCGTCTGAGGG
>DASWUW010000879.1:0-6258 GCA_036406335.1 Trebonia sp. | reverse complement strand
CGCGCTGCAGCCGCTGGATCTCGTCGCGGTCGAGCCAGGGGGCGCACAGGCGCAGGTAGGCGGGAACCGACCAGAGGTCCCCGACCAGCTCGGCCGGCTCGAGCACCGGCCAGGCCCGGCTGAAGGTGGTGCGCAGCTCGTGGTTCTGCGGCAGCGCCTTGCGAAGCTGGTCGGCCTCGGCATCGCCGTCGTGGTCGTCCAGCGCGATCGTGAGCAGCTCTTCCCAGATCTGCCGGCGCGCCTCGTTGTGCGGGGTCCCGGGTTCCGGCGCTTCGAACGCCTCGGCCCAGTCGGCCGCGCTCAGCCAGATGTCCTTCCAGGGGGTCTTTACCTTCAGCGCCTCGGTGGGCGGCTTCTCGTAGAAAGCGGCGGCCGCCTCGATCGCCCGGACCAGGTCGGCGGACGACTTCAGCCGGGCCACCTCCGGGTCGGCCTCGGGCTTGGCCGCGGCTCCCTCGGGGAGCAGGTCGCGCAGGGTGGCGGTCCGCACCCCGTCCTCGCCCAGGCTGGGCAGCACGTCGGAGACGTAGGCCAGGTAGGGCTGGTGCGGGCCGACGAACAGCACGCCGCCCCGGCGGTGGCTGAGCCGGGGATCGGAGTAGAGCAGGTAGGCGGAGCGGTGCAGCGCGACCACGGTCTTGCCGGTACCCGGACCGCCGTCGACGACCAGGGCGCCGCGGGAGCCGGCCCGGATGATGGCGTCCTGGTCGGCCGCGATCGTGCCGAGCACGTCGCGCATCCGGGCCGAGCGGTTGCCGCCCAGGCTGGCGATGAAGGCGGACTGGTCGTCCAGCGCGGCGTGCCCCTTCAGGCCCTCCGCGGTGAACACCTCGTCCCAGTAGTCGCTGACCTGGCCGCGGGTCCAGCGGTAGCGGCGGCGGCTGGCCAGGCCCATCGGGTTGGCGTGGGTCGCCCCGAAGAACGGCTCCGCCACCGGTGACCGCCAGTCCACCAGCAGCCGGCGGCCGTCGGAGTCGGTCAGGCCGAGGCGCCCGACGTAGACCGGCTCGGGGTCGTCCGCGCTCACCATGCGCCCGAGGCACAGGTCCAGGCCGAAGCGGCGCAGCACCCGCAGCCGGGCGCTCAGCCGGTGGACCTCCGCATCCCGGTCCATCGCCGCCTGGCCGATGCCGCCCGGCGCCCTGAGCGCGGTCTCGAGGCGCCCGGCGAGCTCAGCGATCGACTGGATGAGACTTTCCGCGATCGCCGCGAAGTGCTCCTCGTCACCGGCGATCAGCGCCGGGTCGGCCTTGGCGGCAAGATTGCCGGGCAGGTCGAACGCGCTCACCGCCGGAGGATTGACATGCATCTGGCGACTCCCGTTGCAGTATTTGCTGGCCTCGGCTGGCCATTTTGCGCCCTGATCCGGGTCTTGCCGCAAGCCCCGGGGTCCGCTATAGATTGAAAGTGGAGGGGAGCACACGCTTACGTGTCTCGGGTTTTTGTTACCGGATCAGCCGACGGCCTTGGTCTTGGCGCCGTGAAACTGCTGATCAGTCAGGGGCACCAGGTGGTGGGGCACGCGCGCAGCGACAGCCGCGCCGCCGATCTCCGTGAGCGGGCTCCCGGCGTGGCGGATGTCGTCACTGGCGATCTTAGCCGCACTGCCGCTGTCAAGTCGGTCGCCGACCAGGTCAATGCCCGGGGCCGCTTCGACGCGGTGATCCACAACGCTGGCACCGGCTACCGGGAGACCGGCAAGGTCACCACCGGCGACGGGCATTCCGCCACCTTCGCGGTCAACGTGCTCGCCCCGTACCTGCTGACGGCGCTCATCGAGCGCCCGGCCCGGCTGGTGTACCTGAGCAGCGGCATGCACCGCGGCGGCACGGCGGCCACCGATGACCTGGACTGGAACCGGCGACGCTGGAACGGCTCCCAGGCCTACTCCGACAGCAAGCTGTACGACGCCGTGCTCGCGTTCGCGGTCGCCCGCCGCTGGCCGGACGTGCTCAGCAACGCGGTCGACCCGGGCTGGGTGGCCACCCGGATGGGCGGGCCCGGCGCTCCCGACGACCTCGCGGCCGGATCGGTGACCCAGGCCTGGCTGGCCGTCAGCGACGACCCGGCCGCCACCGTCAGCGGCGGGTACTTCTACCACCAGCAGCCGCAGCAGGTGCACCCGGCGGTGCGCTCGCGCGCCTTCCAGGATGCGCTGACCGCCGCGCTGGCTGAGCTGACCGGCACCGAGCTCCCGGCCTGAGCAGACCGCGGCCGTGATGATTCTCGCCTTCCGGGCGCGGACCCGGACGCGGGCCTGCCCGAGTACCGCGCCGGGAACAAGCCTGATTTGCCGCTGGTTGCACACACTGCAATAATGCTGAGGGCGCAACTTTGGACGACGGGCAAGATTTCGGGGACGGCACGATGACTGCTGCTACCGCGGCCTCCGCGACGGAGCCGCCCGCTTCGCTGCGCGAGCGCAAGAAGCTGGCCACCCGCCGGCTGCTGCGCCGGGTCGCGCTCGAGCTGGCCGCCGAACGCGGCCTGACCAACGTCACGGTGGAGGACATCGCCGAGGCGGCCGACGTATCGCCCCGCACGTTTTTCAACTACTTCCCGTCCAAGGAGGCCGCGCTGTTCGGCGGCGACCCGGACCGCGCGGCCGAGCTGCGCGACCGGGTCGCGACCGGAGCCCCCGGGCAGACGGCGATCGACGCGCTGCGCCAGGCCCTCAGCGAGGATGCCGAGGCGATGGCGGGCGAGCTGCAGTCACTGGGCGGCGACCCGGCCGAGTGGCTGCGCCGGATGAAGACGGCCCGCACCGACCCGCATATCCGGGCGGCGCACGCGAGTCAGATGGCGATGATCGAGCGGTCCATCGCCGAGGGACTCGCCCTTCGTCTCGGGGCTGACCAGGAAACCGATCCCTACCCGGGGGTGCTGGCGGCGGCGGCGGTCGCGATGACCCGCAGCTGCCTGCTGTTCTGGGCCGGCACCGGCGGGGTGGTCGAGCTCCGTAAGCTCGTCGACCAGGCCTTTCAGGCTCTCGCGGCCGGCCTGCCGGAAAATACCCCGCTGCGCACAATCGTCCGCCGTGCGGACACTGACTGGAAGGACAGGCACTGATGGCCTCCGCTACTCCCGCGCCCGCCGAGCGCTCCCGGAATCCCCAGGGGGCCGTCGGCGAAGCCATGCCGGATCTCGGCCGTCGGCGCATCCTGCTGATCATCGGCGCGCTTATGTGCGGCATGCTGCTCGCCGCCCTCGACCAGACGATTGTCTCCACCGCGCTGCCGACCATCGTCGGTGACCTGAAGGGCGGCTCGCACATCGCCTGGGTCGTCACCGCGTACCTGCTCGCCACCACGGTGTCCACCCCGCTGTGGGGCAAGCTCGGCGACATGTACGGCCGGAAGATCTTCTTCCAGGCGGCGATCGTCATCTTCCTGATCGGCTCGGTGCTGGCCGGCCTGAGCAGCTCGATGATCGAGCTCATCGCGTTCCGCGCGGTGCAGGGCCTCGGCTCCGGCGGCCTGATGGTCGGCGCGCAGTCCATTGTCGGCGACGTCGTCTCCCCCCGGGAGCGGGGCAAGTACCAGGGTCTCTTCGGCGCCACGTTCGGCCTCGCCAGCGTGGTCGGCCCGCTGCTTGGCGGCGTCTTCGTGGACAACCTGAGCTGGCGCTGGATCTTCTACATCAACGTCCCCATCGGCGCGATCGCGCTGATCGTGGTGGCGCTCCAGGTTCCGGGCACGCTGCGCCGGGTGCACCACAAGATCGACTACCTGGGCACGCTGCTGCTGTCGGCCGCCGCCACCTCACTGATCCTGCTGACCAGCCTGGGCGGCACCACCTACGGCTGGAACTCGGCCCCGATCTACATCCTGGGCGTGGCCGGCGTAGCGCTGATCGCCGCGTTCATCCTGGCCGAGCGCCGGGCCGCGGAGCCGATCCTGCCGCTGCACCTGTTCAAGACCCGGGTCTTCTCCGTGACCAGCGTGGTCGGCTTCATCGTCGGCTTCGGCATGTTCGGCGCGATCACCTACCTGCCCGCGTTCTTCCAGGTGGTCCGGGGCATCTCGCCCACCATCTCCGGGCTGTACCTGCTGCCGCTGATGGCCGGGCTGCTGGTCGTCTCCATCAGCGGCGGCCAGATCATCGCCCGGACCGGGAAGTACCGGTTCTTCCCCATCGCGGGCACCGCGCTGATGACCATCGGCCTGCTCCTGCTGCACTTCATCTCCCCCTCGACCCCGACCCTTTACGACGCGCTGGGCATGCTCGTGCTCGGCATGGGCCTCGGCGGGGTCATGCAGACGCTGGTGATCATCGTGCAGAACGGCGTCCCGCACAGCGAGCTCGGCGTCGCCACTTCCGGGGCCACGTTCTTCCGCTCCATCGGCGGCTCGTTCGGCACCGCGATCTTCGGCGCGATCTTCTCCAACGTGCTGGTCAGCAACCTGGCCAGCCACCTGCACGGCGTGCGCCTGCCGTCCGGCTTCACCTCGGCCGGCGTGACCCCGGCGGCGCTGGGCCACCTGTCCGCCGCGGTGCGGGCCGACTTCGTGTCCGGCTACGCCGAGTCGATCCAGACGGTGTTCCTCGTCGCGGCGCCGATCGCCCTGCTCGCGTTCCTCGCCTCCTGGCTGATCCCGCAGGTGGAGCTGCGCAGCTGGTCGTCGCCGGCGGCCGCCCCGGCCGCGGCCGGGGCGGCGCCGACCGTGGACGCGCAGACCCCGGCTTCGGCCGAGGTCGCCCTGGACGAGGCCGCCCCGGTCAACGGCACCAGCCGGGTGACCGCCGAGTCGCTCGACCCGCAGGATGCCGGGCGCCGCGGCGACTAAGCCGCGCGCCACCGGGAAGTAACCTCGCTCCGTTCGGGATAATGCGGCAGATCATTCCGAACGGAGCGGGGTTTTCTCATGACGGCGAACAGGAGCACCGGGTGACGACAAGCACGAGCTGGGCCGGACTGCGGTGGGGCATCCTCGGCACCGGCGGCATCGCCCGCCAGTTCACCGGCGACCTGCAGCTGGCGGGCCACGCGGTCACCGCGGCCGGGTCGCGCACCCGGGAAGGCGCCGAGGAGTTCGCCCGGCTGTTCCGGCTCCCCGCGGCCCACGGAAGCTACCAGGAGCTCGTCGCCGACCCGGCGGTCGACCTGGTCTACGTGGCCACCCCGCACCCGTTCCACTACCCCAACGCCCGGCTGGCGCTCGAGGCGGGCAAGCACGTCCTGGTCGAGAAGCCGTTCACGCTCAACGCGGCCCAGGCCCGGCTGCTGGTCGACCTGGCCGCGGAGAAGAACCTGGTCGTCCTGGAGGCGATGTGGACCCGCTGGCTGCCGCACATGGTCCGCCTCCGGCAGATCCTGGCCGCCGGCACGATCGGCGAGGTCCGCTCGCTGAGCGCCGACCACACCCAGAAGCTGCCGGATGACCCCGGCCACCGGCTCAACGCCCTCGAGCTGGGCGGCGGAGCCCTGCTCGACCTGGGCGTCTACCCGGTCTCGTTCGCGTCGGAGGTGTTCGGGACGCCGGAGTCGATCCAGGCCAGCGCCACCTTCAAGGACACCGGCGCCGACGCCCAGGTGGCGACCGTCTTCCGCTACGCGGGCGGCCAGATCGCCACCACCTACTCCGCCAGCACCACCGCCGGGCCGAACGTGGCCGTCGTCCTCGGTACCGAGGGCCGCATCGAGATCGACAGCGTCTGGTACACCGCGACCGGCCTGCGGGTCTACGACGGCAACGGCACCCTGACCGAGAACTTCCAGCCGGCCGTCGGCGGCCGCGGTATGCAGTTCCAGGCCGCCGAAGCCGAACGCCTGGCCAGCGCGGGGAAGATCGCCGGCGACATCCTCCCGCCGGCCGAAACCGTCTCGATCATGGCCACCCTGGACGCCGTCCGCGCGCAGATCGGCCTGCGCTACCCCGGCGAGTAACCCGTTCAGCGCTGCTCGAGGAGGCTCTCCTCGCGCATCGGGCGGCGTGAGCTCACGGCCAGGGTCACGCTGGTCGTCGGCAGCCACGGCTTCGCCGCGACCAGCTGGCGGAGCGGGGAGCGCGGGTCGTGGGTCAGCAGCAGGCTGGTGCCCGCGTCCCGCCATTCCCAGCGGGTCGTCTCCCACAGGTAGCGGGCCGCGTCGAGCTGGCCGGGGGCGAACCAGGCCTTGTCGATGACCAGGTTGCGCGTCCGGCCGCCGCGCGGCACCACCTGCAGCAGCGCGTTCGCGGCCCGCAGCGGCAGCGGCAGGCGCTCGATCACCAGGGACGTGAGCCGTCCCTGCTCGAGCAGACCGAAGCCGGCCAGCAG
>DASWUW010000878.1:0-3443 GCA_036406335.1 Trebonia sp. | reverse complement strand
GGTCTCCGGCGCGACCCCAGCGGCCCCGGCTTGGACGGCGCCCGCGCCGCCGCGCTGCCGGTAGTGCGCGGCGAAGCCGCGGATGGTGGTCAGCGGCGTGCGCAGCTCGTGCGAGGCGTCGGCGATAAACCGGCGCATCCGTTCCTCGGACTGGTGCGCGGCCCGCTCCGACTCCTGCTCAGACCGGAACGCGTTCTCGATCTGGGTCAGCATCGCGTTCAGCGACCGGCCGAGCGAGCCGACCTCGGTGCGCGGATCGCCTTCCGGCACGCGGTGGTACAGGTGACCCGCGGCGATCTGGCCCGCGGTGAGCTCGATGTCGTTGAGCGGCCGCAGGTTAGTGCGGATGACGCCGATCGCCACGACGGCCAGCACGATCACGATCGCGCCGCCGACGATCAGGTCGAAGAGGACCAGCCGGGCGGTGAGCGCGCTTACGTCGCCGATGTCTTCCGCGACGACGAGAACGGCGGTGAACTTGGACTGCTGCCCGGTGTCCGAGTTGGTCACGGTCCCGTTTACGGTCTCCGCCATGACGCGCCAGGTGTGCGTGCCGGACTGCGCGGGAACCGACATGACCGTGATGTTGTCGTTACCGGTGGCCTTGCCGGTCCACAGTCCGTCGGTCGGCAGCTGGGGAAGCGGATCGGGGTTGCCCGTGCCGGGCAGGTTGGCGAACTCCTGCCAGCTAAGCTGACGTCCGGGCTGCTGCAGCCCCTCGACGATGTTGGACTGAGTCGGTCCGGCGTTCCCGATGCCCACGCTGAGGCGCTGCTGGAGGTGCCCGGTGGCGTTCACGTAGTTAATCGCGGACGCGAGGTCCCCGTCGTGCTGCGTGGTCACGTAGCTGCGCAGCATGTAAACGCTGGCCACGCTGATCGCCGCGAGCGCCATGATGACCAGGAGAAGGACGGAGGTGATCAGCTTGGCCCGCAGCGGAGTGCGGTCAGACACCCGCTTGAGCCGTCCCGGCAGGCCCGGCCACGCCCTGGGCTGCCTAGGCGGCGCGTCCTTGTAGTCCGGCAGCACGTCGAGTCCCGCCATGGTGGGTCACCGCCTCAGGACGCGGGGAGCCGCAGCACGTAACCGACGCCGCGCAGGGTGTGGATCAGCCGGGGTTCCTTGGTGTCGATCTTCCGGCGCAGTACCGACACGTAGGACTCGACGATTCCCGTGTCACCGCGGAAGTCGTAGTCCCAGACGTGATCAAGGATCTGCATCTTGGACAGTACCCGGTTGGCGTTGGACATGAAGTACCGCAGCAGCTTGAACTCGGTCGGCGACAGCTGCACCTGCACGCTGTCCCGCCAGACCTCATGGCTTTCCTCGTCCAGTTCGAGGTCGGCGAACTTCAGCCGCGGCGTCGGCTCCACGCCGTCCCCCCGGGTCCGCCGTAGCACCGCCTTGATCCGGGCGATGACCTCTTCCAGCGAGAACGGCTTGGTGACGTAGTCGTCGCCGCCCAGGGTAAGCCCGCGGATCTTGTCGTCGGTGCCGTCCCGCGCGGTCAGGAACACGACCGGGATCCGGGCCCAGCCGCCGCGCAGCCGCCGGATCACGTCGAATCCGTCCATGTCGGGCAGCATCACGTCGAGCACGATCAGGTCGGGCCGGTGCCGCTGCGCGGCCTGGACCGCCTCGCCGCCGCCCGATGCCGTAATCACGTCGAATCCGGCGTAGCGGAGCGATGCCGACAGGAGCTCGAGGATGTTCGGCTCGTCCTCAACGACAAGCAGACGGGCCTCGCCTGCCCCCGCTTCGATGATCGACGTGTTCATGGTTACCATCTTCGCTTGCTTTGCTGAAGAAACCCTGAACGTCTCCTCGGGGACGGCTCCCGAATGCCTCGGCCGGGGATCAGGCGGTGCTGGCGCTGTTGGTGCCCGCCGTCCGGGTCGAAAGCCAGTGCGCGATAGCCGCGGACCGGTTGTGCACGCCCAGCTTGGAGTAGATGCGCCGGACATGGTTTTTGACCGTCTTCTCGGCCAGGAACAGCCGCGCGGCGATCTCCCCGTTGGTATGGCCCCCGGCGATCAGCGACATGACTTCGCTCTCCCGTGCTGACAGGCCCAGGCTGGTTTGCTCATCAACCTGTGCACGGTTCATGAGACCTCCGGTTAAGCCAGTTCGTGAGACGCGAGCACCGGCGCGTCGCGATGTCAAGACCTACCTTTACAGGTACAGATACACCAAAACGACGCGTCTCAAACCGCCCGGGACGGAGCAGGCGTTATCGCCTGCCCCAGCTACGCGCCCGGTCAGCCGACCTTGGTCCCGGTCAGCAGGCCGGCCGGGACCGCCTTGCCCGCCTTCAGCGTGTTGAAGAGTTCCAGCGCCTTGGCGCTGTCCCACTTCACCGCGTCGCCCGCGCTGGTCTGGAAGTTGGCGTCCGCGATGGGCACGGTCCCCGTCTGCGGACCGCGCAGCGCGAACGCCACCTGAATCAGGGCGTAGAGGCTGGTGCCCTTGTCCACCGCGATCGCGCTCGCCGAGGTCGAGGCGAACGGGAGCGCGGTGAACGGGTTCAGGTACACCCCCGGGCTGGTCGCCTTGGCCAGCAGGGCGGACAGGAACGCGCGCTGGTCCTGGATCCGCGTCAGGTCTGAGTTCGCGAACGAGTGCCGGTCGCGGACAAAGGCGATTGCCTGGGTGCCGTTGAGGTTGTGGCAGCCGACCGCGAGGCCCTTGAAGCCTGAGTCTCCCGTGGGGTCGGCCGGGACCGCGGTTTTGACGCACATCCGCACGCCGCCGACCGCACTGACCACGCTGGCCAGCCCGCCGAAGCCGATGCTCATGTAGTGGTCGATGCGCAGGCCGGTGACCGATTCGACCGTCTGGACGAGCAGCGCGGGCCCGCCGAAGGCCAGCGCGGCGTTGATCTTGTTGCTGCCGTGCCCGGGAATCGGCACGTAGGAGTCGCGCGGGATGCTGATCAGCACCGGCCTGCCGGTGCCCGTGTGCAGCAGCATGAGCGAGTCGGACGCGTTCGCCCCGGTCGTGCCCAGGTGCAGCTGGGCCCGCTGGGTACGGGTGATGCCGGTGCGCGCGTCCGACCCGGCGATCAGCCAGTTGGTGCCGGCCGAGGTGACGCTGGCCGCGGGCAGGGTGACCGAGCGGTTAACCTTCCCGTTGACCCAGAAGTAGGTGCCGCCGACCGCGGCGATGATCATGACCAGCGCGAGACCGATGACCAGCGCGATCCGCCGGCCGTGCCGTCCCCGCTGCCCCCAGAACCGCCAGCGCCGTCCGCCCCGCGGCGGAGTGCCCCGCGGCGGCGCGCCGGTGTACCCGGGCTGACCGCCGTGGCCAGGCTGGCTGCCGTACCCCGACGCGTTGCCGTACCCCGACGCGTTGCCGTAGGACGGACCGGACGACGCGGGCGGCGGCTGCTGAGGCCAGTCGCGCCGCGGCCCGTCGGATCCGGACCCGCCGCCGGGCGGCGG
>DASWUW010000877.1:0-2150 GCA_036406335.1 Trebonia sp. | reverse complement strand
GGCGCCAAGGCGGCGGCCGCGGCCCACCTGGACGAGCTGACCGCCGGACTCGACCTGGACGCCTTCGTGTTGTTCTCCTCGACCGCCGGCATGCTCGGCGGCGCCGGGCAGGGCAACTACGCGGCGGCCAACGCCTACCTCGACGCCCTGGCCGAGAACCGGCGCGGCCGGGGGCTGCCCGCCCTGTCGGTGGCCTGGGGACCGTGGTCCGGGGGCGGCATGGCCAGCTCGAGCGAAGCGACCCGGGCCCGGCTGCGCCGCGGCCCGATGCCGCCGCTGGCCACTGACCTGGCGATCCGGGCGCTGGGACAGGCCCTGAACGGCGGTGACACCGTGCTCGCGGTCATGAACGTCGACTGGGCCCAGCTCACCGCCACCGCCGCGCTGGGCGACCTGCGGCAGGTGCCGCTGGTCCGCGAGCTGCCCGAGCTGGCCCAGCTCGCCGCCGCGCCCGCGGCGCCGGTCTCGGACCTGGCCGCCGCCCTGGCCGGCCTGACCCCGGCCCGGCAGCAGCGGCTGCTCACCGACCTGGTCCGGGACCAGGCGGCGGCCGTGCTCGGCCACTCCTCGGCCGGCCCGGTGGAAGCGGGCCGGAACTTCAGCGACCTCGGCTTCGACTCGCTGACCGCGGTGGAACTGCGCAACCGGCTGGGCGCCGCGACCGGCCTCCCGCTCCCGGCCACCCTGGTGTTCGACTACCCGACCGCGTCCGTACTGGCCCGGCACCTGCGGGCCGAGCTCAGCCCGGACGAGGGTACCGAACGGAACGGGGTGTCCCCGGCGGCGCACCGGGCCGCCGGGCCCGCTGGCGCCGGATACGGCGGCGCCGGCGAGCCGATCGCCATCGTCGGACTCGGCTGCCGCTACCCGGGCGGCGCCGTGGGCCCCCGCGAGCTGTGGGACCTGCTGGCCAGCGGGACGGACGCGATCACCCCGTTCCCGGCCGACCGCGGCTGGGACGCCGCCCTGAGCGGAGCGGCGCCCGGGACGGACGCCGCCTACACGCAGGTCGGCGGGTTCGTGGCCGCCGCCGAGTTCGACGCCGGCTTCTTCGGCATCAGCCCGCGCGAGGCGCTGGCCACCGACCCGCAGCAGCGCCTGCTGCTCGAGGTCGCCTGGGAGGCACTGGAACGGGCCGCGATCGACCCGGCGTCGCTGCACGGCAGCCGGACCGGCGTGTTCGCCGGCGGCTACGGTTCCGGCTACGAGCTCGGGCTGCTGCTCGGCGGCGGCGACCAGGGCTACGGCGGCAGTAACAGCCCCGGTGCCGAGGGCTACCTGATGACCGGGAACGCGACCAGCCTGATCTCCGGCCGGGTCGCCTACACGCTCGGCCTGGAAGGCCCGGCCGTCACCGTGGACACCGCCTGCTCCTCCTCGCTGGTCGCCCTGCACCTGGCGGCCCAGGCCCTGCGGTCCGGCGAGTGCACGCTCGCGCTGGCCGGCGGGGTCACGGTCATCGCCACCCCCGGCCCGTTCATCGAGTTCTCCCACCAGCAGGGCCTGTCCGGCGACGGCCGGTGCAAGGCGTTCGGCGCCGCCGCGGACGGCACCGGCTGGGCCGAAGGCGCCGGCGTGCTCGTGCTGGAGCGATTGAGCGACGCCCGGCGCCACGGCCGCGACATCCTGGCCGTGATCGCCGGCAGCGCGGTCAACTCCGACGGCGCCTCCAACGGCCTGACCGCCCCCAACGGCCCGTCCCAGCAGCGGGTCATCCGCGCCGCGCTGGCCAGCGCGGGCCTGTCCGCGACGGACGTGGACGCCGTCGAGGCGCACGGGACCGGCACCGCGCTGGGCGACCCGATCGAGGCCCAGGCGGTCATCGCCGCCTACGGGCAGGACCGGCCGCGGGACCGGCCGCTGTGGCTCGGCGCGGTCAAGTCCAACATCGGCCACACCGGTGCCGCCGCCGGCGTGGCCGGGGTGATCAAGCTGGTGCTCGCGCTGCGGCACGGGGAACTGCCCCGGACCCTGCACGCGGACCAGCCGACCCCGCACGTGGACTGGCCGGCCGGCGCGGTGCGGCTGGCGACCGAGCCGGTACCGTGGCCCCGCGAGGCCGGACGCCCGCGCCGGGGCGGCGTCTCCGCCTTCGGCATCAGCGGCACCAACGCCCACCTCATCGTGGAAGAAGCCCCCGATGCCGGCCC